>DAIEHU010000115.1 GCA_027353395.1 Desulfobacteraceae bacterium | reverse complement strand
CTGGAAGGGAAAAGCTATCAGGGAAAAACCGGGGATGCAATGAAAAATTAGAACGATCGTTCTTTTTTTGAATTTATCATTCGGCGAAATGTAAAGTAAAAATAGCCTTTGACTGGATATTTTGATATGAGGTAAAAAAATGCCGTAAATATGTTGAATTCATTTTCCACAGACAATCTAAGGGTTCCAAACATGGCCTCAAAAATTGCTTTGGTCAAATACACCGCCAGCCCGGATTCATTAAAAAACTGCATCGCATTGTGCGACGGATTCAAAACCCTGAAGCCTTCTGACAGCGTTCTTATCAAACCCAATCTGGTGGCGTGGGACGACCGGTTCCCCATCGCCCCTTTCGGCGTGTACACCACCACCCGGCTGATGGAAGATCTGATCATCTGCCTCAAGGATGCCGGATGCAGCAAAATTGTTATCGGCGAGGGATCGGTGCAGTTTAAAAAAAGTGTGGGAACCGATACGGCCTATCAGGGACTGGGATACAGGCACCTTGAAAAACGCTACGGAGTTGTGCTTGTGGATTTTAATAAAAGCAAAGCGGTGGAATTTGACTATCACAACGGCCAGGTGCTTCATATCGCGGAGGAAGCCGTGGAAACGGATTTTTTTATCAATTTCCCGGTGCTGAAAACCCACGGCCAGACCAAAGTCTCTTTGGGGCTGAAAAACCTCAAGGGATGCCTGAAACTGGCATCAAAACGTCATTGCCACCATCCGGAATCCGGCCTTGAGTTTTCCTTTTCCCATATCGCGGATTTTGTGCAGCCAAAACTCACTATTATCGATGGCATTTATGCACTGGAAAAAGGGGCTCTGCATTTCGGAAACGCCTACCGCAAGGATATCATCATTGCTTCCATCGATGCGCTTGGTGCGGATCTGGCTGGCGCCCAGGCCATCGGTTACGGGCCGGATGATATCGCCCATTTCCACTATTATGCGGAGCGGCAAGGCAAGTCCGTATCGCTGGCGGATTATGAAATGACCGGGGAACCTCTCGCCAACCATGTAAAACCCTTAAAATGGGACTGGGCCTGGACCAGAGACAATACCGGGCCTGGGATATTCGAAAAACTCGGCGTCACCGGCCTGGCCCTGCCCAAATACGACGAAACCCTATGCTCGGGGTGCTCGCCCATCGCCAACATGAGCAATATTCTGGCCATTTCCGCATTTAAGGGCCAGCCCCTGCCCAAAGTGGAAATCTTAAATGGCAAAAAAATGCTGGCCCGGCCCGGCTATGACAAAACCGTTCTTCTGGGCAACTGCATCATCAAGGCCAACAAGGGTAACCCCAATATCCAGGAAGCCATCCCGGTAAAAGGCTGTCCACCATCCGAATCCGATGTGACGGAAGCCTTACGGTCCGCTGGCCTGAATGTGAGCATCAACGCCTATTACGGATACATGAAGCAGCAGAGTGAAAAATACAACGGCAAAGAAGGATATGATTCGGGATTTTACAGAGCGGCGGACTCTATAGAATCAGTTCTGGCCATAGAGAACCCGGAGAAATAATGGCGCTGACCGGAAATTTAGAGACCTTCTATTTGACGACCATTTTGCAGCTCCTGCACAATGAGCAGAAAACCGGCGTTCTCCGGGTCATGCGCAAAGACGAAGAGATTAAAATTTTTATTCAGGAGGGGGCCATTATTCACGCCACCCGGTCTGAGGGGAAAAACCGCCTGGGCGATCTCCTCGTCAAACATGGCATGATCGCGGACAAACAACTGAAAGAATGCCTTGCGCTCAGCCAGGAAAAAAAACTGCCTTTAGGCAAAATCATTGTGGAAAAAGAATACGCCACGGCCCAAGCCATTAAACAGATTATCTTTAAACAAGCTGAAAATGCGATATACGATTTATTTTTATGGAAAAAAGGGAAATTTGAATATCAGGATAGAGCACTCGTCACCCAGGGAATGGTGATCAAAAAAATCAATATCATGCGTCTTATTTTAGAAGCGACCCGCCGCATTGATGAAATATCGCTCCTGAAAAAACAGATTCCCGATGAAGGGATGATTTTCAAGCGGACAGCCAGTGTCCGGGACGACCAGCCGGTCCAACTGAGTCCGGATGAATGGAGCGTGCTGGCCATAATCGACGGCAAATCGGATGTGCGGGGTGTCTTGCGGGCCAGCGTGCTGGACCAGTATTCGGTATATAAAATTTTAAATTCGCTCATTTCCGCGGGCTGCATCAAGGCTTCCGGCGAACTTTCCCCCGGCCTTCGCGCCCAAAAGGCCTTCGAACAGATAAAAACCGTTGACTCGAAAATAATTCGCGAACTGTTTGACACCTTCGGCCTCCCCCGTTCCAGCATGCTGCGGGTAATTTTCACCCGAATCATCCGGGACGCCGCAAGCCCTGAAGACCTGCTGGAAATGATTGATCTCGAATCCCCGAAAATCACCCAGGCCCAGGACAGGGAAACCCTCGCCAGGCTAAACCGGGAAAAGCAGGTGCCGCTTATGGAAGACATCATTGAACTGATGATGTCAAAGGCAAATATGCCCGGAAATGAACAGATGCAATGAGCATGTGTGTCTTCACCCTGCATCCCTTTTATGGGGCAATCCACAATCCGCCGCATATCCGGATAACCGGGCAGGTATCAAAAACTTTACAGTCGCTGGCCATCGGCTATCAACTGGCAGGGGAACTCACGGCTATACATCTGCCGGAATCGTCCGAACATCCTGAACGCCGCGATTGTCTCTGGAAAGGGACTTGCTTTGAATTGTTCGTCAAGAAAACGGATTCGGAGGGCTACAGGGAAATCAATCTGTCACCCGCAGGTTATTGGAATATCTACCGGTTTGACAAATATCGCAAGGGGATGCAGGAAGAAACGGGGGTTGCCGCCCCAAGGATCCGGGTCGGCATTAAAAATGAGGGCATTCTAAAGATTTCAACCGATATCCATCTGGACGCCATAACCGCACTTTATCAACCCATCCAGGTGGCTGTTAGCGCCGTTATTCAAACCGTAACGGGCCAGCTATCCTACTGGGCGCTGACCCATCCCGGGCCAGAACCGGATTTTCATCACAAGGACAGTTTTGTGATCAGGCTTGAATAAAAGAAAGAATCTCTTTCACCGCTTTTCATCCTGCGGCTCGTCATGCGCCAATTTTTCCGCTTTTTCCAGGACCAGTTTCACCATATTGCCGGTCTCCCGGTTCACTGTCCGAATGATTTCATACATGGAAGTGATGGTCAGGTTTATAATTTTCTGGATTCCACTGACCGGGGATTTCAGAGCCGGAATTTTTTTTAAAATATTGAGCGGCTCGTTGGCCACCGTCAAATGAACATCCTCGATGGCGGTGGCGCTTTTGTCCACCGCGTCCTGGACCAGTTGCGCCAGTCCTTTCAATTTACTCATGGATATGCCTTTCATGAATAATGGGTTGTTCGCACCACTCCCGGATCTGATCATACACCTCCGGAGAGTGGGCCAGTTTCATATGTCCCATGGCGGGATATTCCCGATGATGACAGGGCGGGAAGCCCAGAGAATGCTCCATGCGTCTGGAACGGCCCAGGGCGCTGGGCTTTCGGACCAGCGCATCCCCAAACCACCGGGACACCGGATGCATTGGATTTTCCGTCAGCCGTCCGGTGATTACATAATGGGATGCGCCTTCCATCAGCGGCAGTCTATTTTTGGTGTTCTTAAGAAATAAATCCGGATCACGGCCCGCCCAGTCGGCATCCGTCACATACCCGAACCGCAAATCCTTGATACCCGAACTCCTGACATTGATCGCGTCACCGATAATTTTAATATACGGCCGGGGAAATTTTTTGAGCACAAAGGCCGCCGCGTTCGCCAGTTTTTCTAAAGGCGCGCCCAGATGGGGGGAGCCCAGATAAAACAGTTTCCGCACCTTTTTCACCCACGCCGCATCAGCCCGCAATCCATAATCGCAGGCGCTGCGCGTCACCAGCCCGCCCATGCTGTGGGTGATGAATATAATTTCCCGGACGGGCATGGGAAAAGCGGCCATGAGTTCACCCATCAATTCAAAAAGGTTCCGCCCGTTTTCCGAAATATGCCGGCCAGTGTTATACCTCAGATAAAACGGCGTATAGCCCAAATCCCGCTGAAGCAGAGCGCCATAATTGGTTTGAGGTGATCCGGGAAAATTCCATATGGTTTCATCACATACCAGACCATGAATGATCACACAGATTTTGGAAGTCATGTGCGGATAAACCGATCGCAGGGCGTCAGGCGTCAGGGGCAGGGGTTTGCCCTTGAAATAAAACCCCATGCGAACCGCCAAGGGATTGTCATGATGATGCAGATAATCGCCCACCACACCGTTTAAAATCCCGACCCCCACATTCGCTCCTTTTTGAAGGGACTTGCCAGCGGCCCTCAAACGTTTTTTCCATAGTATTAATGATGTTTGGGCCTGAGGCTTTAAAAATCCGGAATCCTGAACAAAAGCGGTCTTGGAAGATAAATCGGGTTGCAGGTTTGACGGGCCGGATGTATTCATATTTTGTTCCTGTCGTGGCAGATTAAAACTGTTTGCAGAAATCTTGGGTGTTGATTATCAGGAGACAACCATAAACACAATCTCTTTTGATGGGATATGGATTGGATGCCTGCCCCAGCATGGCCGTGAGGCTTTTTTTAATTAACGTAAACGTCATTTTGTGTTATATACTTCAATTGTTATTATTTTCAGTGCAATGTTGCAATTATTTTTTATAAAATCAACAATTTATTTGTATAGTAAAATCCAAGGAGCAACCGGATCATGAGACGTCCCAGTACATTCATCCTCATCATCATGCTGGCATTTATAATGGCAGGCTTTCATCGTTCCGCTGCCGCATCCGATAAAATCCAGGCATTTGTCAGTATTCCACCCCAGGCATACTTTATTAAAAAAATCGGCGGTGATGCGGTCGCCGTCACCATCATGGTATCGGCCCATCAAAGTCCTGAAAATTTTGAACCCCTGCCTTCCCAGATGGCCGCGCTTTCAAAAGCCGACGTTTATTTCGCCATCGGAGCGCCGTTTGAAGAGGTATGGCTTAAAAAATTCACGGCATCCTATCCCCGCATGAGGCTGGTGCACACGGATGACGGCATTATCAAAAAACCCATCCAGCGTGAGGGCGCCTATCCGCCGGAAATGAACGACTCATTTTCCCAGGGCCATCATCATGACGGTCTTGACCCCCATGTGTGGCTGTCCCCGCCCCTGGTAATGATTCAGGCCCGGCACATCCGGGACGCCCTGATCTCCATAGACCCTTCCCGGGCTCCGGAATATAATGCCAACTTCAACCGGTTCATGACGGAACTGACCCTTCTTGACGAGAAAATTAAAACAATTTTCGCCGCCACCGCCGGAAAAAAGAAATTTCTGGTATTTCATCCTTCATGGGGATATTTCGCCGATGCCTACGGTCTGACCCAGCTGGCCATCGAGATGGAAGGAAAGGAGCCAAAAGCAAAGGAAGTGGCTGGATTAATAGCATATGCCGCCAGAAATAACATCCGGACCATCTTTGTCCAGCCCCAGTTTTCCGCGAAACAGGCGGAAATCATCGCAAAAGAACTGGGAGGCCGCATTGAAAGCATCGACCCGCTGGCGTCGGACTGGAATGATAACCTGCTGCGAACCGCCGCCGCCATAAACTCATCATTTAGCGGGAAATAAAGGCGATGAACGAGCCCGTCATCCAGGTGGCTGGATTATCCTTTTCATACAACGGCAGCCCGGTGCTTTCCGATGTTTCGTTTGACGTCAACGAAAAGGAGTTTGTCGCCCTCATCGGACCTAACGGCGGGGGCAAAACCACGCTGATCAAGCTCTTGATCGGACTTTTGAAACCGCGGCAGGGACGAATCCGGGTCATGGGAAGAAGCCCTGACCAGGTGGCCGGTCAAATCGGGTATGTGCCCCAGGATCTCAACATCAACAGATCCTTTCCCATTTCCGTCATGGATGTGGTCCTTATGGGCCGTCTCCCGTTTAACCGCTGG
The DNA here is from genome assembly GCA_027353395.1 of Desulfobacteraceae bacterium. Classification (GTDB taxonomy): domain Bacteria; phylum Desulfobacterota; class Desulfobacteria; order Desulfobacterales; family Desulfosalsimonadaceae; genus SURF-3. The sequence goes on along the minus strand of DAIEHU010000115.1, from coordinate 1,756 downwards.
ACCGGGCTTTCCAAAAAAGACACGGCATCGGCCCTGGCCGCGCTTGAATGTATGAACATGGACCATCTGCGGCAGCGGAGAATCGATGATCTGTCCGGCGGCCAGCGGGAACGGGTGTTTATCGCGCGGGCGCTGGCGACCGATCCCCAAATCCTGTTTCTGGATGAACCCACTTCCAACATCGATTCACATGGAAGAAGCGAACTCTACGGAACCCTGAAAGAACTGAACAAAACCAAAACCATCGTGGTGGTCAGCCATGACACGATGGTGCTATCAAGCTATGTAACAGCCGTCGCCTGCGTCAATAAAGATGTTCATTATCATAATGGCGCGGAGATCACTGAAGAAATGCTGGAAACGGGCTACCACTGCCCGGTGGAAATTATCGCTCACGGACTTCCCCACCGGATACTCAAAACACATGGAAATGCATCATGATCGAGGCTTTGCATTTTGAATTCATGAGAAACGCCATCATCGCCGGTTGCTTCGCCAGCCTGATCTGCGGGGTCATCGGCACGTTTGTGGTGGTCAACCGCCTGGTTTTTCTGACGGGCGGCATCGCGCACGCTTCGTACGGCGGCATCGGCATCGCTTTTTTTTTCGGCATTCCCTATATGCTGGGGACGTTAAGCTTTTCCCTGCTGGCCGCCATGTTGATGACAGCCGTGGTGCTTAAAAGCAAGTACCGGGCTGACACATTCATCGGCATTATCTGGGCCGTTGGCATGGCCACAGGCATCGTCCTTCTGGACAAAACCCCCGGTTATAACGTCAATCTCATGAGTTATCTGTTTGGCAGCATTCTCGCCGTGCCGAATGAAGACATCTGGTGGATGATCGGTCTCAGCGTCATTACGGTGTTTTCAGCCTGTTTTTTGTACCGGGATCTGCTCGCCATCTCCTATGACGATGAATTCGCACGTCTCCGCGGCGTGTCCGTCAACCTGATTTATTTTCTGTTTATCGGGCTCATCAGCGTCTCCATTGTCATCATCATCCGGGTGGTGGGCCTCATACTGGTGATTGCCCTGCTCACCATTCCGCCCTATATCGCGGAAAAATACGCCCGGTCTCTCGCCATAATGATGGCGCTATCAACCATGCTCGCCATTTTGTTCAATTTGACCGGCCTCTGGCTGGCCTATACCTTTAATTTAACCTCCGGGGCCACCATCATCCTGGTGGCCGCCGCGGGTTTTTTCCTGTCAATGGGGATGGACGCGTTTTTGAAGAAAAAGCAGACGGATATCCCATAAATGGCAATGCTCCGAAGGCAACGGACAATATTATGAGAAACCGGCCTTTTCCTGTTTTTTTTAAGAAAACCGCAAGATTCCACAAATATCTCTTTTTCATGATCCTGTGGGCGGGGACCTGGATATTTTCAATGGGAGGATGCGGCGTTCAGCATCCAGCGAATGAGGATGGAAACAACCGTGAACCTCTGTCGCAAATCATCCATTTCTATCAGGGACCATTGGACCACCTGTCCGCTGTCCGCTACGGCGACTGCCCCATGACGCCTCACTGCTCGGCATACGCGCTCAGAGCGATAGAACAGCGAGGTCCGCTCACGGGTTTAATCATGGCCTTTGATCGGCTGATCCGCTGCGGCGGCGATGAGGTCCATCTCTCGCCGGAAGTCCGGGTGAATGGCCGCAGGCGAACCTATGATCCGGTGTGGGCCAATGACTGGGGCCCGTTTAATTCCTCAGCCAGCGCCAGGCAATGGGAAACTTCAGTTGAATCA
>DAIEHU010000114.1 GCA_027353395.1 Desulfobacteraceae bacterium | reverse complement strand
GCCCGTATCCGGCAGTTCCGCATCCGATGGACGGGCGGTATCGGCCAGCAAGTTAAAAATCGCTTCCGGGTCAACGGAATTCCGGGCCGCCAAAATTTCCCGGATGCCGTCCGCGGCTTTCCGGGTTTTCGGCCACGCGGTGTCAATAAGATGATTGCTGACGGCGTGAATGCCTGGGGAAATATTGGATATCTCGCCGTTTTTATTTGAATGCCACCACAGGACAGGCGATAGCCGCCCTTCCGGATCGAGCATATGACCGGCAATCAGGTTGAAGCCGTTATACGGTTTACCGGAATGGGCGACTTGTTTCAGATAGGTTTCCGGCGACATGGCGGATGTCAGGAAACCGCTCACCAGAAGCCCTCGGGAAACCGCCTGCGGGTTTATGGCGTTCGGGTCCCGGTAGTTGGTGATGGCGGCGAATCGCCCGCCCGCCGTCACTCCAAGCCAAGCGCCGCGGCCCTGGAGGTCGCGTCCGGCCAGCACATCCGGATGATCTTCCCAGAAGGACAAAGGGGCGGTTGGGCGGTTATAAAATTCATCCCGGTTGGCCGCGATGACCAGCGGATAGTCCGGGTTGCTGTGTATAGCGATAACAATCAGGCACATAAATCTTTCCGTAAACATTCAAAAGATGCGGTTCAGACGATTGCCGAAACCAGGACTTGCTCCATTCATTTAATATTATAAAAATAATATCTTATCATATTTTATCGATTCGCCTGCGAATATGCTTTGTTCTTGTTTTTTGTGTGGGGGTTTGTTACAAAATTCGTCTGTTAAAAATTATCCGGAATCAGTTGACCATCTGTTTTAACCTGTTTTAATGATGTGTCGGCAAATTCATTTTTCTATATTTATCAGGGAGGATTCTCATATGCAAGAAGCAGTCATTGTCAGCGGCGCCAGAACGCCGGTCGGATCATTCGGCGGGGTATTAAAAAATGTATCGGCGGTGGAGCTGGGTTCATTGGCCATCCATGAAGCCTTAAAGCGCGCAGGACTGCGGCCGTCTGTCAGCGATGACATGAAGACGGCGGCTCCGGACCGGCTCAAGGACCAGGGGCCCATTGATCTTGAAAGCAAGCTTAAAGAATGGGACGCCGCCGCAAAACCGGTGGTGGTGGATGAAGTGATTATGGGTAATGTGCTGATCGCGGGCCAGGGCCAGAATCCGGCCCGGCAGGCCATGATCCGCGCCGGGATTTGCAAGGAAACCCCGGCCTTTACCATCAACAAGGTGTGCGCATCCGGTCTCAAATCCATTGCGCTGGCCGCGTCGTCCATCATGTGCGGCGAAGCCGAAGTGGTGATCGCGGGCGGGCAGGAATGCATGAGCCTTGCGCCCATGGCCCTTCCCAAGGCACGGTGGGGCCATCGCATGGAAGTCACCGGCAAAGGGGAAATCCTTGATTTAATGGTGTTTGACGGCCTTTATGAAATTTTTTACGGCTACCACATGGGGCTCACCGCTGAAAACATTGTTGAAAAATACGGCATCACCCGGCAGGAACAGGATGAGTTGTCGGTGATGAGCCATGCAAGGGCTTTGGCCGCCATCAAGGACGGCACGTTCGCACGGGAGATTGTGCCGGTGGTGATCCGGGGCCCCAAAGGTGAAGTGACGGTGGACACGGATGAACGGCCCATGGAAACCAGCATGGAAAAAATGGCCAAATTAAAGCCGGTGTTTAAAAAAGACGGCACCGTTACCGCCGGAAATGCGTCGGGAATCAATGACGGCGCCGCCGCCGTGGTGGTCATGAGCGCGGCAAAGGCAAAATCCCTAAACCTCGCCCCTCTAGCCACCATCAAGGCATTCGCAGGCGGGGGCATGGATCCGGCCTATATGGGACTTGGTCCGATTCCGGCCATCCGCAAGGTTTTAAAGAAAACCGGCATGGGCATCAATGACATTGATGTGATCGAGCTGAACGAAGCCTTTGCGGCCCAGGCCATCGCATGCATGAAGGAACTGGAAATTCCCATCGGCAAACCCAACCAGGCAGGCAGCGGTGTGTCTCTGGGGCATCCCATCGGCTGCACCGGCGCGCGCCAAATGGTGACCTGCCTGAATCTGATGAAAACCCGCGGGTTGAAAACCGGCCTGATTTCCATGTGCATCGGCGGCGGCATGGGGCTTGCCATGATTGTTGAGGCATAACGCACCGAAAATTTTATTGAAGGAGCCGAAATGAGCATGTCTGCCATCAGTAGGAAACTGGGCGTTCTGGTGCTCATGGCCGTACCGGCCATCATCGGCGGCGGCCTGGTCTATTATGCGTTTGAAAATTATACGGCGCTGACCGTTTATGAAATTTTGCTGGGATTTACGGCTCTGGGAGTCATCGGCAGATAAGTGATAAATGGTTTTGCAAAGCCGGAAAAAGCAGTTTTGAAGGGTGGTTGAAGCAGGAGAAAGCATGAGCGAAATCGAAGAGGTAAAAGGATCGGTTAGTATCGAAAAAGAAATGAAGCAGTCGTATCTGGATTACGCCATGAGCGTCATCATCGGACGCGCGCTGCCGGATGTCCGGGACGGCTTAAAACCCGTACATCGCCGGATTCTGTACGCCATGTCCGAGATGAATAATGACTGGAACAAGCCGTACAAGAAATGTGCGACTACGGTCGGCGATGTACTTGGTAAATACCATCCTCATGGTGATTCATCTGTCTATGACGCGATCGTTCGGCTGGCCCAGACATTTTCACTGCGGTATCCCATGGTCAACGGCCAGGGAAACTTCGGATCAGTGGATGGCGATCCCCCTGCCGCCATGCGTTATACGGAAATCCGGATGACGCGGCTGGCTCATGAGGTGCGGGCGGACAGTGATAAGGAAACGGTGGAGTTTACTCCCAACTATGATGAAACGCTCCAAGAACCGGAGGTGATGCCGTCCAAAATTCCTTCGCTCCTGCTCAACGGCTCCTCCGGCATCGCGGTGGGCATGGCCACCAATATCCCGCCCCACAACCTGTCGGAATTGGTTGACGCCATTAATGCCCTGATTGATAACCCGGAAATCACGGTCGAGGAATTGATGGTGCATCTTCCTGGGCCCGATTTCCCCACAGGCGGTATTATTTACGGCAACCAAGGCATTATCGACGCCTACAAAACCGGCCGGGGCAAAGTACGGATCCGTGCGACGGTAGATGTCGAGCAGGATGTGAAGAACAAATCCGAGAACATCATCGTCCGGGAAATTCCTTATCAGGTGAACAAGGCGGTCCTTGTCCAGAAGATCGCGGAGATGGTCAAGGAAAAACAACTGGAAGGGGTCCGGTATGTCCGGGATGAATCAGACAAGGATGGCATCCGCATCGCCATCGCCTTAAAAAAAGACCAGATCCCCGATGTGATACTGAACCAGCTCTATAAGCACACTGCGCTTGAGAGCACGTTTGGCGTCATTTTTCTGGCCGTGGTCAAAAAACAGCCCCAGATCATGAATTTAAAGGAAATTCTGGAGCATTTCGTCATCCACCGGAAAGAAATCATCATCCGGCGGACCCGCTTTGACCTGCGCAAAGCCGAAGCCCGGGCACATATCCTGGAAGGATTGATTGTCGCGCTGGATAATCTGGATGAAGTGGTGACCCTGATCCGCAATTCCAAATCCCCGGGGGAAGCCAAGGACGGATTGATGCGCCGGTTCACCTTGACCGAGATCCAGGCCCAAGCCATTCTGGACATGCGGTTGCAGCGCCTGACCGGTCTGGAGCGGGATAAAATCAAAACCGAACATGTGGAAGTGTTGAAAGACATCGCCCGTTTTCAGGAAATTCTATCGAGCGAGCGCATGGTGCTCAATATCATCAAAGATGAACTCATGGAAATGAAGGATATTTTTGGCGACGCCCGGCGGTCACGGATTATAGCGGAATCAAAAGAAATCAGCATCGAGGATATGATCGCCGAAGAGGACATGGTGGTCACCATCTCCAACGACGGCTATATCAAACGCAATCCCATCACCATGTACCAGCAGCAGCACCGGGGCGGCAAGGGCAAAACCGGCATGGGCACCAAGGAAGAGGATTTTGTGGAACATTTGTTCGTCGCTTCCACCCATCACACCTTTTTGTTTTTCACCAACCTGGGAAGGGTTTACTGGCTGAAGGTTTATGAAATCCCCCAGAGCAGCCGGACCAGCCGTGGAAAGGCCATTGTGAACCTGCTCAATTTCGGACCGGATGAACGGCTGGCGACGGTTTTGGCCGTTCCGGAATTCGCGCCCGGCGGCTATGTCATCACCGCCACCCGTCAGGGGATGGTGAAGAAAACCGATATCATGTCCTACAGCCGTCCCAGGGCGGGCGGCATCATCGCCGTGATCCTCAAGGAAAATGATGAGCTCATTGCGGCGCGCATGACGGACGGCACCCAGAATGTGTTTTTATGTTCATCCATGGGTAAATCCATCCGGTTCCACGAATCCGATGTCCGCCCCACGGGGCGAGCCGCCAGCGGCGTTCTGGGAATGCGCATCGGCGAAGATGACCACCTCGTGGGCATGGAAGTCCTGTCCCACGGCCAGACGCTTTTTACCGCCACGGAGAACGGGTACGGGAAACGCACCTTGATTGATGAATATCCGGTGCAGAAGCGCGGCGGCAAGGGCGTCATCACCATTAAGACCAGTGAGCGCAACGGCCGGGTGCTGACCATTCTGGTGGTGAGTGAGGAAGATGAAATCATGCTCATCACCGATATCGGAAAAATTATCCGGTTGAAGATCGCCGGCATCTCGGTGATCAGCCGGAACACCCAGGGCGTCAGGCTCATGGTCATGGAACCGGAGGAACGGCTGGTCGGCGCGGCCCGCCTGGCGGAGAAAGACGAAGAGGCAGACGTGGAGTGAAACGTTTGAGTGAAAAGGACGGAATAGGATGAATGTCGTTTCCGCAAAAATAGGGGTGGTGGGCGCCGGAAGCTGGGGCACGGCCCTGGCCAGTATGCTGGGCATGAAGGGGTATACGGTGGATTTATGGGCGTATGAACCGGAAGTCCGGGACGGCATTGCCCAAGCCCATGAAAACAAACTGTTTCTGCCGGGGATTACGCTCTCGGAAAACATTTTTCCGTCAAATGATCTGGAAAAAGTGACGGCGGACAAAGACCTGGTGGTGGTGGTGGTACCGTCCCATGTGATGCGGGAGACATCCGCGCGGTTCGCCGGGTTTCTGCCGGAACGCGCCATTATTGTTTCTGCATCCAAAGGCATTGAAAATAAAACCCATTTGACCATGACCGGGGTTCTGGAAAAAACGCTTCCGGAAACGTTTAAAACCCGGCTGGCCGCCTTATCCGGCCCCAGTTTCGGGCGGGAAGTCGCGCAAAAAGTGCCCACCGCGGTAACCGCAGCATCAAAAAACGGGGAAATCGCCGCCTTTGTCCAGAACGTGTTTTCCACTCCGTTTTTCAGGGTGTACACCAATGATGATGTCATGGGGGTGGAACTGGGGGGCGCGGTCAAAAACGTCATCGCCATCGCGTCGGGGATTATTGACGGCATGGGGCTCGGATTAAACACACGAGCCGCGTTGATTACCAGGGGGCTTACGGAAATGCGCCGTCTGGGGGTGCGTCTGGGGGCTAATCCGCACACGTTTTCCGGGCTTTCCGGCATGGGAGACCTGGTGCTGACGTGCACGGGAAATCTCAGCCGGAACCATATGGTGGGGAAACTCATCGGTGAAGGAAAAAAGTTAGACGATATCCTCGGACAAATGAAAATGGTGGCCGAAGGTGTCAGAACCGCCAAGTCAGTGCGCAATCTTTCCCTTCGGGTCCGGGTGGACATGCCCATCGCGCATGCCGTATATGGCGTACTTTACGAGGATTTATCACCCAAAGAGGCGGTGCATCAATTAATGACCCGGGATTTGAAAGACGAGCTGGACGATATCCGTTGATGACAGCATATGCTGATTAATCTAATTCAGAAATGATGACCTCATATGGCGGACGCCACGGAAAAACACAAGGGTGAAGGGCACCGGCGGCGGTTGCGGGAAAAATTCATGGAAGCCGGCCTGACGGGGTTCCATGACTATGAAGTGGTGGAGCTGCTCCTGACCCTTGCAACCCCCCGGAAAGACTGTAAGGATGCAGCCAAGGCGGCCCTTGAAAAATTCAAAACCCTCCAGGGCGTGGTGGAGGCGTCCGTGACTGACCTGTGCGCGGTACAGGGAATAGGGCCTGCCAACGCTTTCGGCATCAAGCTGATTCAGGCGGTGGCTGACCGGTATCTGGAAAAAAAAGTCATCATGTCGGATCCCTTGAGCAATTCAAGCGCCCTGTTTGATTATCTGTATCTCACCATGGGGTCCAAAGACCGGGAAAGTTTCAAGGCCCTTTTCCTTGACGCCAAAAACAGGATAACCGGAACGGAAACCCTGTTTACCGGGACGCTGACCGCCAGTTCGGTATATCCGAGAGAAGTGGTGCGGGCGGCCCTGGACCGGTCTGCTGCGGCAGTGATTTTCGCCCACAACCACCCTTCCGGCGATCCGGAGCCGTCACCAGCGGATTTTTCCATCACCCGTCAACTGGTTTTCGCCTGCCAGACCATGGGCATCACGGTTCATGAGCATATCATCATCGGCAACAACCGCTATTACAGCTTTGCGGATCAGGGCCATATCGCCCGGATGAATCAGGAATTTACACAAAAAACATGAAACACGGTCTGGGATAATGATGGGACCAAACGAAAACAGACCCGAATGCTTCGGGGTTATGGATATAGTCTTTCCCATGGCTGAAGACGGTCTGCGTCAATCGCCGCCGCAATGCATGGAATGCGGACACAAGACCCAATGCCTGGCGTCGGCCATCCGCCGGCCCGCCGGCGTGGAAGTGCGGGAAGAACTGGTGGACCGGGCCTACCAGTCTAAAACCATCAGTTTTATCGAACGGTGGTCCAAGAAAAAATATCTGGATAGAATTAAAAAGGAAGGCTCCTAGGCCGAATCGCCCTGTCAATTATCTTCTTTAACCATGCTTCTTGAGATTCGCCCTGATATAAGGCCAATGCAGGATCAAATGAATAAACACGATAACAATAAACAACACGGCCGTCCATTCGTGGATCCCCCGGAAAAAATGCCTGAAAGACATCCGGAATCCGCCGTCACCGCTGTATCCTCCGGGGATTAACAGCCAGTTGATGAGTCCGGTTACCGTTAAAACCAGAAAAAGGATAAATGATACAATATTAACCTTCCAGAGCGCCGTTCCTTTATTGTTTGCCATAAAAACTCCTCGTGTTGATCAGGGGTCAAAACCGTCCCCATGCATTTTTATAAATGGGCATCGGCCCATGCAGCGGCTTGATTTTTAATATCCGGTCCGGAGATCTGCCGGAATTTCCCCATTTTGTTGTTTTAACCGCATCTGGAGAGGAACAAAGCGCTAAAAGCGCCTATTTCTCAACAGGCTCAAAGGATAAAATCACGCACTCAAGCCGATCCGGCATTTTATCCGGTTTTGTTCCATACCATCCGAACGCCACATTTTTAAAACTGAACTCTTTTTCAGCGCCTGCGGGGAGATAACTGATGATATCCTTCTGGTCGTCAGCTTTCTCAATATCTGAAATAAACCATGTCCCGCTCATAACAACCTCGCCGCACGACCTGCAGTAACCGGTCACCACAACATTTTTAACATCCACCCCGCCGACATTCTTTATTTTCCCCTTGGCGTTTATCACCCAGGATCGTCCGGTGTCCTTCCGCATGGAGAACTCGGATTCGGAAATAATGACTTTGCCTTCTTTGGGTTTACTGCATGCGAATAATAAAGCAG
>DAIEHU010000113.1 GCA_027353395.1 Desulfobacteraceae bacterium | reverse complement strand
TCCATATAACGCAGGCTTTTCACCAGATCAAAGGGGCCTTTCCCCGGATCAATGCGGACCATGGTGCCTATAAGGATATCATTTTCCTGAACCCCGTAGCGCGCCCGTATTTCAGCTCTTTTATGTTCATCTACCTGATAATTTTCAATTCGTCTGCCATAGGGAAGCAGGTGTATTTTTGAGGCCGGGACGGGATACACCTGAGATAACCGCCCGGCAAGCATCGCCGACGAAGTGAATACGCCGTTTAGCCTGCTGTAAATAATGCGGTGCAGAACATCCCTTTTTTTTCTGCGGCCGGAATAATTACTGAAAAACAGTTTCGGTTTCCGGTTGCCCATCAGCGCCAGAGCCGTGTTCCAGACATCCCTGCTGTAATGCACATGCACCACATCTATATGATTTTGAAGGACAAAAGCGTTTATCCGGTTGATGGCGGAAAAACTGACCTTGGCGCTGGTTGGTACATGAATGCATGGAATTTCCTGTTCATTCAAAGCCTTTTCCACCATTGACCCCGGTCTGCAGACAGCATGAACGCCGCAGCCCGCTTTCTTTAATTCAGACATGACCGTGCAGGAGTATATTTCCCGCCCGCCCCATGAAGAAGAGGTTGACACATGAAGCGTATTCAATGCCATTTTATGGACTTCCCTTTCGGTTTGATTGACACTTACAAACTCCGGCCCGTAATCCAGAAAACGCCCCGGGCATGTTTATCTTGGCCGGTATATTGTTCTTCAAGAATCCGGTACGGGACCGTTACATGTTCATTTATATACTGGATCGCCTTGTCCCGCGGCGCGTCCCTGTTTACAATAACGCTTTCATACCGAGGGTCGGCGCCATTGATAATCCGGTTGAGGCGCGAATCGTCCGTAATCTGAGGCGCGGCCCAGCCCGCATAATAATAAAAACACCCCAGCATGGTTTCATTAAAATTATACCCGGCAATCCGGGGCCGCAAATCAGGAGAAATCTTGCCGGTAAATGCTTTAACGCCCTCGCCCATGCTTTTTGCCGCATCCACCGCCTTGGCTGGAACGGCGAACAGGCCGATATACAAAACCGCGGACGCCAGGATGATATGGCCGATATCCGTATTGTGCTTTTTAAATCCATAAATCAGATACAGGCAGATGAAGAACCCGATTCCGGCAACCATGTTCCGGAAACCAAATGTTTGCAGAAAGGCCGCCGCCTCGGCTGGAATTTTACGTGGCAGATGACTGGCTGCAAACGGAATAAAGGTGAAAACGAAAAGCAGGATGGCGCACAAAACAAGCCATGCGAAGAAATATCCTTTGAGCCATTTCCGCTGGTGAACCGAAGAGATGACCGGCACGCACATCAAGGCAAAAGCGGGAAGAACCGGGGCCATATAGATTCCCCGTTTGGTGGCGGATAAGGACAGCAGCAAAACAGACCCCACCCCCCAGAGAAAGAGAAAAATCTCGTTTTTTGATACGGGAAGCCGCTTGTAAAGCCTGCCAATGACGCCGCCCGCCCAGAAAATCACCAGGGGAAGCCAGGGCATGGTATAGATAAAGGTCTGAAAAACATAATATAAAGGCGCCCCTTTCCGGATATGGGACTTGGCCGCGCTGACGCCCGTCAGTCGTCCCACCTGGTTGACCCAGAACCATTCATTCCATAAGGCTTCCCCGCCCCTGGTCTTGAGATAGACAACCCATGCGCCCGAAAGCGCAAGAAAAATTAAAAGTCCAACCGCATGAAAACCGGTATGATAATGGTTTTTACCGTCAATGCCGGTTTTTTGGCGTATCAGCCACAATCCAGCCATTGCAAGCCAGGGAACAGCAATCAAAACCGGTCCGACCGGTCCTTTGCAAAGAAACGCGCCAGCCGTAAACAGCCCCGCCGGGATGCAGAACAGCGGTTTTCCGGCAATATAAATTTCCGCAAAACACCATATGGCGGCGATGACGAAAAAACAGAGGGCCGCGTCAATACGGATCCAGTGAAAATTTTCGATAAAGCCAAGCATGGTGGCGAGAAGGGCGGCGGCAAGCGTTCCGGATTCCGGCCCAAAAAGCCTTCGCGCAAGAAGAAACGTCATCAGCAGCGTGCCGATGCCGAACATCACCGTCACCAGTCTCAAGGCCGGGGTATTTCCAATATATCCGCCGAATAAATGGATAAATCCCGCGGAAACCGCATAAAAAAGCGGCGGCTTTTCCACAAACGGCTGCCCGGCCAGATGAGGGATCATATAATCGCCGGTTCTGCTCATTTCAAGGCACATGGCGGCTTCTCTGGGCTCATCCGGCGTCCAGAGGTCGCGGTCGAATGTTCCCATCAAAAGAACGGCCAGGCTGGCAAGCAAAAGGACAGCGGCGCTTAAGCGGCTATTAACGGGCTTGTTCATCATGTTCTCTCTTCACATACCATTTCAGTTATTCTGTCAAATCGTCATGCCGGGCTTGATTCGAATCCAGCGCTTATGCCTCGAAGCGTTAATCGGCCGGTGACGTATCCGCCTCAACAGCAGTCAATTCCGAGGTTTCCTTTCCTCCGGAGACAAACTCGATTTCCTTGACCAGGCCTATCCCCGGCGATAGATATATCAATTTATCGCCTTTGGACACAATATCGTCGGCGGCATTCATCCATTGTTCGGTGATCCGGATTTTTGCGCATTCCTTGTAAGTCCCCATTGGCACGGTAACCGTTTCGTTGTTTTCATAGGTGATGGTGTAACGGCATCTGGAAGCCTTCGGACATCCGGTTCCGGTTAATTTCACATTTACGGATTGCTTCACTGTTTTTCCCGGAGCCAGACCATTCGGGATCAAAAGCCCGGGATTCAGCCGTTCCACGCAGCCCGCTTCAATATCATCCTCCCCGTGGTTAATAAGCCCTTTTGCTTTGCCGATGGAATAATAAGCGATTTCTCCGGTACCCACCTTTGCCGTGATTTCCGCGACAGGCGTTACAAGAATTGAAATCCCTTTGACTTTCTTGGGATTTCCAAATTGCAGCCTGATCATCCCGGAACCCTCGGGCGTTGTTTCCTTATAAACGTAGCGCTTGCCGGATGTGAGGGGAAAAAATGTGGAGGCGTCAAATCTCGGAGATGATGGTAAAGCGGCCCCATACCCGTTTATTGCGGCCAGGGTGAAGCATATGGTCATTGCGAGGACAACATTTTTTTTCATGATGGCTTACTCCTTTAATTGGTTTCATTTTTTAGCTGAAGATGCGGATAATCGCCGCTCCATGCCTGAAACATCAGGATGTTCCATAAAATGACATGCAGCTTGCGTCTCCCGGCAAGAAAGGCCGACCACAGGGAGCGGACCATATCCGGATTTAGCAACCCGCCCTGCCGCAGGCGGGTCTCGGAAAGCATGGCTTCGGCCCATTCCCGCAAATCCCCGGCAAGCCAATCCGCCACCGGCGCGCCGAATCCCCGTTTGGGCCTGTCTGTCAATTCTTGCGGCGCATGGCGGTTGAGTATGGTTTTCAAAATGATCTTTCCCTTGCCGTGTTTCATCTTCATATGCAGGGGCAGACGCCAGGCGAATTCCACCACCCGGTAATCCAGAAATGGGCTTCGCAGTTCAAGGCTTGCGGACATGCTGGCTCTATCCACCTTGACAAGGTTATTGTCCGGCAGATAGTCAATCAAATCCATGAGCATCATTTGATTGGCCGCATTTGTAATATGGGCGTCCCGCGTGGTTTCCAGGCAAAAAGAGCGGGGCTCGAACCCGTTCACCGCCAGCGACAGAGGCGCCATGCACCCGGTTATCCGGTTCACATACATGGCGAGAGAATCTTCAGCGCGCAGATCCCGTTCAAATTTAATCAGCTTGCTTTCAACAGCCGGTTTCTGACGGGCGATAAGCCCCGCAAGGCCATGTCTGAGAAATCGCGGGGCGAAGCGGTTGGCTTTCCATGCCTTGACCCCGCGATGGTAGCGCCGGTATCCGCCGAACAATTCGTCCCCGCCGTCTCCGGTCAGGGCCACCGTCACCTTGGTGCGCGCCAGTTTTGAAATCAGCGTCATGGGGATCTCTGAAGAATCGGCAAAGGGCTCGTCATAAATTTTAGGCAGATTTGGAACGATATCCATTGCTTCTTTTCCGGTGACATAGATTTCGGTATGATCCGTCCCCAGGTGGCGGGCCAATTTTTTTGCATGAACAGCCTCGTCCATATCCCTTGAGCTGAAACCCACCGTAAATGTCTTGACTGGACATGGGCTGATTTCCTGCATCAGCGATACCACTATCGATGAATCGATTCCGCCGGAAAACAGCGCCCCAAGCGGGACATCCGAGTCCATGCGGCATGAAACCGCATCCAGAAGCAACGCATCCAGCGCGCGGACCGCTTCCGCTTCGGTGTACTGAAATGGATTTTTTATTCCATTTCCCGCAGCGTTCAGGACAGACCAGTAAACGGTTTCCTTTTGGCGTAATGTTTCCACATCAGCCCGCTCGGATATATCCCTCCGGGTTATTGATAGTATCGCGCCTGGCATTACCTTATATATCCCTTTATAAATGGAATAGGGCGCGGGCACATAACTGGTTTTCAGAAACGAAGTCAATGCGCCCTGATCAATATTACCGGAAAAATCAGGATGCTGACGAAGCGCTTTCAGTTCGGATGCAAATATAAAACAATTTCCGGCCCATCCATAATAAAGCGGCTTCTTCCCCATGCGGTCCCGGACCAGAAACAATTTTTGTTTCTCTTTATCCCACAGCGCAAAAGCGAACATGCCGTTGCATTGACGGATGGTTCTGAAAAGCCCCCAACGGGAGACGGCCTCAACCAAAACACGGGTATCGCCTCCGCCTTCAAATGCGCATCCTTCTTTTTTTAAGTCGTCCCTGATTTTGAGGAAATTGTATATTTCTCCATTATAGGCCAGCATATATCGCCCACAAAAAGATTGCATGGGCTGATGCCCGTTTGGGGACAGATCCATCACCGAAAGCCGGTTGTGGGCCAAACCGACGCCCGTGGGGGCATCCACCCAAAGGCCCGCGTCATCCGGCCCCCGGTGAATCATGGTCTGGCGCATCCGGTGAAGTGTTCCCTGCAATGCATCCGCTGAAAGAGAATCCCTGTCCGTCCAGATTCCTGAAATTCCGCACATGGCGATGTCCTTTATAATGTATTAAAAAACGGCGAATACAAATTTGCCGTCTGTATTGAACGCCTTTGGGTCCGGCAGGTTTTGGCGTATTTTGGCATACTGGTCTGCTTCTTCCACCAGCGCCACCTGCCCGTTCCTGGCGCGTTGCGTTTCCACCAGATTTTTGAAGCTTTTATTGTCCAGATGGCGAAAATCCGCATCCGGAATGTCCAGCCCGTAGGATAGTTCTCCGGCCTTTCCCAGCACATAGACATCGCTGCGTTTGTAATACCAGCAGGCGGATGTGGTTAAACTGAGGCCTGAGACGATAGTCGTTTCCGGAGAAATCTGTTGGGCGTATTTCATTAAAAATGCTTCGGGCGCTTTTTCCATCAGGACTTTTTCCGGTATGGTGAAATGGGCTGCGAACAGAAATGCGAGCGGCGCGAGACAAAAGAACGTCACCTGCCGGCGCCATGTACTGGCTTTGGCCGCTGTAAACGCCAGAACCGCCCATATCAGCAGTCCGCTCCCGGCGAAGGCCGCCTTCCAGGTCTGGTCATAGGGCCTGAAATGAAATGGCCCAAAGGTTTGCGAAATGAAAAAGACCGTTACAACTACCGCTATCACCCATCCCGCGGCAAGAGCGCCTTTTTTGATATACCGCCCGTTGCTGTTTTCGGCAGAGGCGGCGATCCCCATGGCCAGAAGAACGGCAAGGGGTGGGAAACACGGCAGGACATAGGTGGCCAGTTTTCCCTTGGAGGCGGAAAAAAAGAGAAATGGAAACACAAACCAGCAAATCAGGTATCTGATGAATTTTGTGTTTACGCCTTTTTGCTTCAGTCCTGCTATGGCCGCTGGAAACAGGAATGTCCAGGGAAGGGCCATGGCCGGCAGAATCATGAGAAAAAACCAGAACGGCTGGCTGTGCTGGGCATTTTTCCCGAGAAAGCGCTGAATATGCTCGTGAAAGATAAAAAAATTCCAGTAATCCGGTGCTTTCAGGCCGACCGTGACTACCCAGGGGAGACAAACAAGAATCGCCATCCCAATGGGAATCCAGGGGATGCGCAAAATGTCTTTGGCCCGTTTTTCCCAGATCAGATAGGGAACAATCGCCGCCACCGGGATGACGAAAGCGACAAAGCCCTTCACCAGAAATGATAATCCGGCAAGTGTGCCGAAAAGCAGAAGATATATCAACCGTTTCCGGGCGTCATCCGGGGACTGGCGGTCAGCCGTGTCGGCGCGCCAGAACGCGGTCATGCTGGCGGTGACAAACAAGGAAAACATGCCGTCCAGAACGCTGAACTGGCCGATGGCGAAAACAGCTAGAGACGTGAGAAAAATGCCCGCCGATAATAAACCGGCAGCCGCGCCCCCTGCAAATCCAGCGCTGATAATATACACCAGGACCGCAGTCAGACCGGCGGCCAGTGCCGAAGGAAAGCGGATGGCGAAATTATTTTCGCCAAACATGCGCAGGGAAAGGGCATTCAACCAGTACCCCATGACCGGTTTTTCAAAATAAAGGAGACCATTGACTCTGGGAACGGCATAATCCCCGGTGGTGACGATTTCCCTGGCTATTTCCGCATATCGGGTTTCATCGGGCGTGAACGCGGGAAACATCCCGAGGGGCAGGATATAGACCAGAAGATACAAGCCGATTATCGCAGGTAACCATTTGTTCACAATAGAATCCTTCGCAATTAATAATGATAACGAAATGCCGGTTTAGAACCCGCAAAAAATTTTATGCCTGAATAAATCGCACCGGGACTGTCAAAAAATTGTCAAAAATATGTGGAAAAAAAGTGAAAGGTTGGCGGACTCGTAAAAAGCGATGGCATCGATGGTATCCCGCTTCAATTTATCCTTTTATGTAAAAGTCCACGGCCAGAAGCATACCGGACATGGCGGCCGGGGTTTCGGCCAATGGCTTGGCGAAAGCCTTGAACGCTTTTTCAGCGCGCGTCAGATAGGCGTGATGGGCGGTGAGCTCGTGAAGCCTCAGAAGGTTTAAAACCGCCGCGGCGTTGCCGGACGGCATGGCGTTGTCATGGCAGGGTTTGATCCGGACGATGAGGGGCTCATGGCTGGAAGGGGTCATGAAAAAACCGCCGCTCTCCGTATCCTCATAATATTGTTCAAGAATCCTGTCCATGAAAACGGCTTGCCCAAGCCATTCCCGGTCGCCGGTGGCCTCAAACAAATCAATGAGGGCCGTAGTGAGAAATGCGATATCCTCCAGAAACGCGCTTTGCCGTGCCTCCCCGTCCTTGAAACTGCGGCGCCACCGGCCGTCAACACATAGATGATTCAGGATAAACCGGGCGGCCCGGATCGCCTGACCCGTGTGCCGGGAATCGCCCAGTGCAAGGCCAGCTCTGGCGAATGCGGAAATCATGAGCCCGTTCCAGGCGGTCAGGATTTTTTCATCCCGAAGCGGGGCGGGACGCCGGCTACGGGCTTGATAGAGCAAATTCCGGGAAGTTTCGATTTCCATCATGAGCCGGGTTTCCGGCATGCCCAGTATCCGGGCGGTTTCGGCTGTGGACCGGTGGATGTGCAGGATATGCCGGTCTTCAAAATTGGGGGCCGGGCCAACGCCATAATACGCTTTAACGGTTCCGGCCCGTTCTTCACCCAGCACTTCGCCTAATTCCTCCGGCATCCAGGTGAAATAATATCCTTCGGCCATGCGCCCGTC
>DAIEHU010000112.1 GCA_027353395.1 Desulfobacteraceae bacterium | reverse complement strand
ATAATCATAATTGTAATTATTTATAAATATTCATCAAAAAAATATAACAAGTCAGGTTTTCTAGGCTAAAGGACATTTGGAATGGATCATTTTAAAAAAGATCCATTTCTCATGGCCTTCAGTCTTCAGCCTGTTTTATGCTGTCGGCGGCGTATAGGCCTTGGTGATGTTGTATTGTCCGAATCCATTGGCGTCCAGATACTGGGGATACATGGCGTATGCGGGTTTGATGGCCGGAAGAAGTTTCAATACTTTGGGGATGGGGCCTTTGGCCACCATTTCCTTGCGGGTGAGGGCTTTGGTCAGGTTGACCATGCCGAACCAGAACCGGTGAGCGATGTCGGAGGTCATGGACATTTCCACTACCGCCTTGGTCGTGGTATCATGGGCTCTGACTTCGGCCTTCTCGCCGGCGCAATCCACCACTACCACCAGGTCCGGGTCGGTATAGGTGAACCGGATGACCATTTTCGATTCCAGCAGTTTGTCGGCAATAAGCGGCGTATTCCCGACCAGTTGGAAAAAACCCACAATGACTTTTTCAAATTCTTCGGTTGTTTTAAACATGCCCATGACGCCTTCTCCTTTTTTAATTTAAGTTTAATATGCGTTCTGAATGTACGGTAATAATTCTTCTGCATCCATTTCCCGTGGGTTGTAAAAAGAGGTGCCATCGTTGAGCGCCCCTTCGGCAATGGCCGTCAATCCGTCCTCGGGAACGCCCGCATCTCTTAATCGCAGGGGCAGGGCGCCCAGCGCATTGAGCCGAGCGGATAGTTTCCGGACAGCTTTGATGGCCAGCCGGGCCGCTTCCTCCTCCGATAATCCGGAAGCATCTTCTCCCATGACCGGGGCCAGTCGGGCCAGTTTTTCAGTGATCAGCTCAAAATTGTAT
This sequence comes from Desulfobacteraceae bacterium, assembly GCA_027353395.1. Lineage (GTDB taxonomy): Bacteria > Desulfobacterota > Desulfobacteria > Desulfobacterales > Desulfosalsimonadaceae > SURF-3. The sequence continues at coordinate 6,945 of DAIEHU010000112.1, read as the reverse complement.
TCCATCCCAAACGGCAGCAGGATTCCGTTTGCGATCCCGTGGGGCACCCGATACAGCGCCCCGGTGGCGTGAGCCATGCTGTGAACGCATCCCACCATGGAATGGGTGAAGGCGATGCCGGCCATGGTGGCGGCAATCAGTGTTCCGCCCCTGGCTTCGATATCGGAGCCGTCCTTGGTTGCGTTGACCAGATGCTGCATGATGAGGCGGATGGCGCCCTCCGCGAAGGCATCGGATACCGGGGAAGCCTGTGTCCCCACATAGGCTTCAACGGCGTGGGTGAGAGCGTCCATGCCGGTGGCCGCGGTCATTTTGGGAGGCAGGGAAAGAACCATTTCCGGATCCAGAACCGCCAGATTCGGCAGCAGGTATTTATCCACAAACGCCAGTTTTTCCTTGTTGTCTTCATCATAGATGACTGCGGCCATGGTGACTTCGCTCCCGGTGCCGGCAGTGGTGGGAATCACCACATGGGGTTTCAGGGGCCGCGTCAGGGTCTGCGCCCCGGAATAGTCGTCCACCAGATCACCGCCTTCCGAAAACAGGATATTGACAGCCTTGGCCGTGTCAATGACGCTGCCGCCGCCGATGGAGATGATGCCTTCCGCGCCGGATGTCTCTACCTTTTCGAGGCAGATTTTGACATCATTGAGACGCGCGTCCTGTTTGACTTCCAGATAAACACCCGTTACTTCATATCCGGCTTCAATCAGTCCGTCCTTAACCTTCCGCACCAGGCCAACGTTATTGATGATATGATCGGATATAATAAAGTATTTTTTGATACCGATGATATCCAGTTCCGGCTTTAAATCCGTGGCGACTCCGACTTCATAGACGACCTTGGTGGGGTTATAAAATTCGAAAAATTCGGGCAACATTGCTTGCTCCTTGGTTCGGGGTTAGAAATTATGATGCTTGGCAGGGCTATTTTTTTAGCACAGCATTATGGACAGCGTCAAGAACTAAAATCATTCGAACTAATAATTTTTTATAATAATAACAAATAAATGAATCTCTTCACGTAAAAAAATCAAACGTGGTTCATCTGCCAAAGCCCTGTTTGTTCCATCCATATATAATTCTTGAAAACATGCATTTTTTGATTTAAATGAATTGATCTGTATTAATTTTGGATATCAATTCGTTTTTTTGAATTTTTAAAAGGAGTTTATCATGAAATTGCAATATGTTATTGGCATTATCGCGGCGTTTTTGGTTTTTTCTGTTTCCGTCAACGCCTTTGCCTGAGGGTGTTCCGCTCCAGCACGGAGCGCTTCCCCGGCGGGGAAAGGCGGGATTGAAAACCGGGTGGCACAGCAGCAGGCCAATAGTTCGCCGTTTAATGCGGATTTCCGGTTGGGCGGGCTGTATGATTCCCGGGTAGGGGCGACATCTTCTGAAGACCTTTTATCCACACAGGAGGAATCCGATACGGCCATCGCTGCGACCCTGGATGCCGGGTGGCAGGCACCCCTGGAGGGCGATATCGGTTTGCGGCTGGATTACAGCGGATATGCGGATTTCTATAAGGATAAGGGGCGAAAGAACCTTGACCAGTATGATGTGATTGATCAGAGTCTATCCCTGGAACCGCAATACAAGGATGGTCCCTTTGTCTGGAGTCTGCCCCTCATTTATAATTTTGTTCTGGAAGATGACAAGAATGATTACGACCGGTATATTGTGTCGCCCACCATCACCTATATGATTCCAGATACCACCCAGGCGGTGGCGGTGAATGGCGTCGCCGCCCGGATTAACGACCGGGATGATATCAAAGACCTGGATGAAGACGGGAAAACATTTGGCGGCGGATGCGCGTATCTGTATTTTTTTGAGAACAAAAGCCAGGTTCGCCTGTCCCTGGATTATCAGCACACGGAATATGACGAACGCGTGGCGACATATCAAGCCTCCCTGTCCAATGACAAACGCACGGACAGAGCCTTGACGGCGGGCCTGGATGTGGTGTTCCAGCTCACCTCCCACGTGGGCCTTTATACGAATTATGCTTTTATTCATTCCCTTTCCAATGTGGACCGGTATGAATATAACCGGCATGTGGTGGAAGGCGGCGTGGCGTTGCGGTTTTAACCGTCCATTGCAAAGAAAGTCCTAAAAAGAGCGCCGTCAGTTAATTGCTGACGGCGCTCTTTTTGTTTCCAAAATGATCCGGTTATTCGTATTTCCCGATAATGGATATGCTGCAAATATTCTGAAACGGGAATCCCCCCAGATTGTGGGTGAGCCCCAGTTTCGGATTTTTGAGCTGCCTTTTCTCCGCCCGCCCATGCAGTTGCAGATACATTTCATAGAGCATCCGCAGGCCGGATGCACCGATGGGATGGCCAAAACATTTCAGGCCGCCATCCACCTGGCAGGGCAAGCCGCCGTCCAGATCATAGAACCCGTCCATGATGTCTCGTATGGCCTTGCCCCGTTCGGAAATGTGCAAGTCCTCATAGGTGACGAATTCCGTGATGGAAAAGCAGTCATGAACTTCCATCATGCTGATTTCCTTCCTGGGATCGGTGACGCCGGCTTCCTTATAGGCTTTGGTGCTGCAATGGGTGGTGGTCATGAAATGGTCCCCATCCCAGTCGTTAAACGCGGTTTCCCGCCCGCTGCTTAAGGCCAGTTGAAGGGCTTTGACGGAGACAAAATCCTTTTTACCCATTTTTTGGGCGATTTCCGGCGTGGTGACGATGGCGCAGGCCGACCCGTCGCTGACCCCGCAGCAGTCAAATAAGCCAAGCGGGTGGGCGATGATGGGGGATGCCATGATCTGTTCTTCGGTTACCTTTTTCTGCAAATGGGCTTTGGGGTTCAAAACACCGTTGGCATGACTTTTAGCCGATATGTGGGCGATGGCCCGCTTCAAATCCTGGTCCTTGACTTTGTATTTGGCGCAATAGGCGGATGCAAGCTGGGCAAAGGAGCCGGGTGCGGTCAGGTTCGGCCACCACTGCCAGAGCAGGGTGCCGGTGTTGGAGCCGCCGCCGGGGAGTCCCCCATAGCCCGTGTCTTTCAATTTTTCCACGCCCAGGGCCAGGCAGATGTCATAGGCCCCGGAAGCCACCGCATAACACGCGCCCCGGAAGGCCTCGGTTCCGGTGGCGCAGTAATTTTCAACCCTAGTCACCGGAATCATGGGCAGCCTAAGGGTGGTGGCGAGCGGCATGGCGGTTTTCCCAACATTGACCTCATCCATGCAGGTGCCCAACCATGCGGCTTCGATGTCTTTCTGTTCAATGCCCGCGTCTTTCAGGCACTCTTCATATGCTTCCAGCATGAGTTCTTCCGCGCCCACGTCCCAGCGTTCCCCGAATTTGGTGCAGCCCATGCCGATGATTGCGACTTTGTCTTTTATTCCTGTAGCCATGATAATTTCTCCTCTATCAATACGGCGTTTATTTGCCAGATGGGTTAACGGGTCATTTTAAAGAGTTTTCCGATCAACTGGGATTTCATGACGTCGCCGTCGATGGTCAATTTGCCGGATGTGAAGGCTTTCATGGGATCGAGTTTTCCGGAAATCATATCTATAAAGTCCGTGTCCTTGATATTTAAGGTGCAGGTGGACTTGTCCGTCTTGCCGGGAGAGACGGCGCATGCCCCGTCCTTGACGGTGATGGACCAGTTGCCCCCGGTGGATCCGGAAATATTGTACTGGAATACCACATTTACGCCCTGGGCCGCGCCGGGCTGGAAGGCCGCGGCCATATTGTCGAAGATCGCCTTTACGGTGATCCCTCCGGATGGAGTGGCGGATGCAGAACCTGATGCCGTCGCGCCGCCCGCTGGTTTGGAATCTTTGGCTTTCGGCGTCATGAGGTCAAACATGGCCGCATTCAGATCCGGAAATTCTTTGGCGTCTGTCATATCGTTGATTTTGTCCATGTTCTCACTGATCTGTTCCGGTGTGGGCGGGTGTTCGGCATCCCCGAGCTGAACACCGGGGCCGGTCAGAATGGCTGCCCGGTTGAAATAGCCCATGCCCGCATTGAAAATTCGGCCTGAATCCGCGCATTCATCAGAGCAAAGATACAGGACCATGGGAGCGACATATTCAGGCTTCATTTTTTCAAAAATTTCCGGGGGCATGATGTCCTCGGTGAGGCGGGAACCGGCCAGAGGCGCGACCGTATTGACCCGTATATTGTATTTCTGGCCCTCGATTTTCAGGGTGTTCATAAGGCCGACCAGGGCCATTTTCGCGGACGAGTAATTGGTCTGGCCAAAATTGCCGTAAAGGCCGGCGGCCGAAGTGGTCATGACAATGCGGCCAAACCCGTTTTCGCGCATGACGGCGAATGCGGGTTTGGTGACGTTATAGGCCCCGTTTAAATGCACGTTCATGACCGCGTTCCAGTTTTCCGGGTCCATTTTCAGGAACGTTTTATCCCGCAGGATGCCCGCGTTATTGATGACGATATCCACCCGGCCGAAGGCCTGCATGGCGGCTTTCACGATATTTTCACCGCCTTCCGGGGTGGCGACATTGTCGTAATTGGCGACCGCCCTGCCGCCGAGTTTTTCGATTTCTTCCACCACCTTTTGCGCGGGTGTGGCGGAGCCTGCGCCGGAACCGTCCCTGGCCCCGCCCAGGTCATTGACCACGATGCTTGCGCCCCGCCGGGCCAATTCGAGGGCGTAAACTCTTCCCAGTCCGCCCCCCGCGCCGGTGATGATGGCAACGCGGCCGTGAAAGTTGATCTTATTCATTTCGGCAAGCGCTCCCGGAACTGGCGCAGCTTTCCAGAAATAATTAACAAATCCCCGTTCTTCATCATCATTGTTCCGTTTGCGGAACACCATCTGGACCGGAAGCCCGACTTTGATGTCTTCCATTTTGCAGTCCGTGAAATCCGCCATGAAACGCCCCCCGCCTTCAAACTGGACCATGCCGTATTTATGGGGCGGATCCACGGAGACCGCCAGCAGATCGCCGGTGAATGTTTTGATTTTGGCCGGAATGTCCGCAAATTCATAATCATCCTGGGACCGGTGGGCCACGCATTCGGGATTGACGCACACCTCGGTTTTGGGGAACTGGGCCGTGCCGCATTTTCTGCATTTTCCGCCCACAAGACCTGTCAGCATTTTCCGCCGCCGCCAGAGGACCGTGACCGCCGTCTGGGTGGGCGCTTCGGCCCGGATACCCATTTCCGGGTGGATCAGTCCACGGAATTTCAGGAATTTCAGGTCATTATCCGTTGTTTCCTTGTTGTCCAGGGTGCGTTTAAACCGGTTTCGGTCCGTCATCCGGGTGATGGCTTCCGTGATTTCAAATAAGAATGCATTGCACCCCTGTCCGAATCCGGCCACTATAATTTTATCGCCGGGTTTGGCGGTATCCAGAGCCGCCGAAAGCATGAGCAGAGGATGGGCTGTTCCGGTTTCCCCGCAAACCTCATGCAGGTTGTCCATCACCTGATCCTTGGAGGCCCCGAGTTTTTTGGCGATATTGCTGTGTTCCGCCTTAAAGAAGCAGGGATAGATGAGTTTGTTCACGTCCTTGATGGTGATGTTGAGTTTATTCAGTAACCCGGAGACGGCTTCGGGGATGATTTTGGAATACCCCTCATCGCGCACCCATCGCTCCTCCCAGTTGTAGTCGTATTTTTTGTACGCACCCCGATAGTGGTCCACAAAATCATAGGATACCGCATGGGAGCCTTTGTATTCGGCGATCACGTCCGTGTCCCCGATCATGAGGGAGGCTGCCCCGTCGCCGAACCACATTTCATAAAAATAGGCGGGTTTGGTTTCGCGCTTGTCGGCTGCGGTCACCAGTATATTGTGCCGGTCGCCGCCCTTGACGGATTCAAGGGCCGCCAGCAGAGCGTTGGTCGAGGCTTTCTGGGCGGAGGTGAAATCCGAGGTGAGGATATCAGAGCGCAGGTTAAGAGCTGTGGATACGATGCCCGCGTTTTGTCGGTCGGCAAAGGGCAGGGTGGTGGAGGCCAGATACAGGCCGTCAAGATTCTGCTTGTTTTTTCCCTTCAGACAATCGCGGGAGGCGGCCACGGCCATGGTGATGGCGTCCTCATCCCAGTTGCACATGGACCGTTCGCCCTGGGCCACCATGATGATGGCGGGCGCGAACCATCCCATGCTCTGAAATATGGCCATGCGGTCTAATCTGAGGCGGGGGATATACGCGCCGTATGATGTGATTCCAATCATTTTCTGTCTCCTCTATGTGAATTAAACAACGGGTTCATATTTTCATCTGGCTATAGGCGGAACAGTTTTTCAATGAGCTGGGATTTCATGATATCCCCCTCAATTTTGAGTTTGCCGGATGTATAGGCCTTCATGGCCGATAGGGCGCCGCTGATCATGTCGACAAAATCCGTGTCCGCCATTTTCAGGGTGCAGGTGGCTTTCGCATGGATTCCCGGATTGACCGCACAGGCGTTGTCTTTTATGATGCAGTTCCAGTCTCCGCCGGTTGGTCCCGAAATATGGTATTGAAACACCACGTCCACGCCGGCTGCCGCTGCGGCGTTAAACACCCCAGGCATGGCGTTAAAGATGTCAGACACCGACATGACTTTTTTCGGTGCGTCGGGGGCGGTTGAGGCAGGCGGTGCGCTGAAAGCATTGATGACATCCCCCACCTGTTCGTTGAGTTCAAAATAGAATTTGCCGTTTTTGAGGGACGCGATGGTGTCGTGCTTTTCAATAATGTCCTCAATGACCGGTGGCTTTTCCGCATTGCCGATAGTGATTCCCGGTCCCGTGGCCACTGCCGCGCGGTTAAAGAATCCCATGCCCGCGTTGTAGATATTGCCGGTGACCACGCATTTGCTTGAGCAAAGATACACCACCAGAGGACATACGAATTCCGGTTTCATTTTTTCAAACAATTCCGGGGGCAAAATGTCTTCGGTCAGCCGTGAGGCGGCAAGGGGGGCCACTGTATTGACGTTGATA
>DAIEHU010000111.1 GCA_027353395.1 Desulfobacteraceae bacterium | reverse complement strand
TATGGTTGCAGGCTGTCGGGCCGGACCGGGACGGAGGGAATGTGGAAGAACTGAAAGGTTTTCAGAAAAAATACCTGAGGGGGCTTGCCCATGGCATGAAACCGGTGGTGCTGATCGGGCAGAGCGGGCTCACGCCAGGGGTGATCGCTGCGGTGGATGAGGCACTGGAAACCCATGAGCTGATCAAGATCAAATTTAATGATTTCAAGGAAAAAGCCCAGAAAGAAGAGATAAACGGGGCCATTGAAACCGCCACCGCATCTGAAATGGTGGGGATGATCGGGCATCTGGCGATTTTTTACCGCATGAATCCGGACCCGGAAAAGCGGAAAATCGCCTTGCCGAAACGGTAGCAGATGGGGTTGACAGGCCAATGTATAATTATAAGGAGGCGAAAAATGAAGAGATTTTCTGTATTTCTTATCACCGGGTTCATATCTCTGGTAATTTCATCAACAGGAAATTCTGTTTTTGCGGGGACTGAAAAGTTTGATGCGGCGATGCGGCCGGTTCTTGCGGAATACCTTAAAATAATAGATCAGCTTGCTTCAGATCAAACAGGCGGGGTTGTCGATGCTGCGAAAAAGATTGAAGGTCTTGCAGGCAGCGTTTCGCCTTCTCTGGTAACCGGTGAGCATGCTGCTCATTACGCAAGCATACCGGGGAAGATTGCGGAGGGCGCAAAGAAAATGGCCGCAGCAAAGGATATTGAATCACTCAGAACCGCATTGGTGGATTTATCAAAACCGATGGTCATGTGGGCTTCCATGTCGAAGCCTGCGGGGATAAATGTGATCTATTGCGCCATGAAACCGGGCACATGGCTTCAGAAGGGCGCAACAATACACAACCCGTATTATGGCGCCGCAATGCCTTCATGCGGAGAAATCATTTCAGGGCCGGACGCTAAAAAATAGGGCATTTAAAAATGATGATCTAGTAAAAAGTCCGCAACTCGTCATGCCGGACTTGATCAGGCATCCATAACTTATTGAATATACTGGATCCCGGCCTGCGCCGGAATGACGAAAAAAGGAGAAAATCGGCTTTTTACGGTTTCATCAAAAATGGTGAGATCCTAAAAAGCAAAATTCACCACGGAGAACACGGAGACCACAAAGGGCAATTTATTTGTAAAAAAAAGCTCCGCGCGCTCTGTGGTGAAAAAAGTTTTTTTCAAAGCGGGTAAAAGACATTCATTCCGGAAACTCATAACCAGTATCCCATCGGAGAAAGTGCGAAGGCATGGTGAAAGTTAAAACAATTTTCTGTTTTCTTGTCATATTCCCGTTGCTGCTTTCCGTTTATTCGGAACTCTCCGCGGCTTCCGATGCCGGAAAAGGGATGAATGCCCCGCCTGTTGAGGAACTCGTTTCCGAAGCGCTGGAAAAATCTCCGCTTATCAACGCCGCCCGTTCCAAATTTGCCGCCTCAAGAGAGCTCATTTTACCCGCTTCGTCCCTTCCTGACCCTGAACTGGAATTTTCTCTTGAGGAAAATGTCCACTCTCTTTCGTCTCCCGGCTTTAATAAAGGTGAAATGACGCTAAAGCAGGCTTTCCCCTTCCCTGGAAAGCGCGCTGTCCGGGAAAAAACCGCCGGCGCTGAATCCGAAATGGCGTTCGCCGGCCTTGTGGATGTTGAAAGGCGGATCACAAAAGACGTCCGCACCTATTACGCCAACCTCTATGCCCTGGACAGCGAAGCGGCCGCGCTTGACGTCGCCAAGGAACTGATCACCATGCTGGAAGCCACTGCCGCCATGCGATACAGCGCCGGAGAAGGGGAACAGGAAGCGCAAATAAAAGCACAGATTGAGGCATCCCGCCTGCTCGAGCGAATGAATGATATTGCCGCTGAAAGGGCGGGAATCGTCGCCGGGCTGAACCGGTTGCTGGGCCGTTTAGTCGTCCATCCTGTGGGAAAAGTGACCGCATTGCCTCCGGTTTTTTTAAAGCATGGCGATCCGGAGAATCTGGAAGCGATAGCCCTGGCCAACTCCCCTGCGGTTTTGATACAAAAACATGCTGTTAAAGCCGCGGGATACAGGCTTGAATCCGCCGGACTCGATTTCCGGCCGGATTTTTTTGCAGGCGTCGGCATGGGCTTTGACAATAATTATGACCCGATGGCGCTTGCTTCTTTTGGTATTACCATTCCGGCATGGCAAAAAACCAAACAGAAACCGCTTCAGCGTGCGGCAGGATATCAGCTTGAGGCGGCAAGAAACGATCTTGCCGAAGCAGAAACCGGCGTCATCAATGAACTTGCCGGGCTGATTGCAAAATGGGACCGGGATCAGGAACAGATAAGCCGTTACCGGGATGCCATTATTCCCCAGACAAGCGAGGCCCTGAGTTCCGCGCGGGCTTCCTATATGGCCGGCCGGGCTGATTTTTCGGTTGTGATTGAAGATTATAATTTGATGCTGGATGCAAAAACGCAGCTTGCCCGCCGTGAATCGGACCGGTTTATCACATGGGCCGAAGTGGATGCGCTTGTCGCCCGTTTCCCGTCAGAGCAAAAATAAGGAGAAAAAATATGAAGATATCCGTTCATGGATATAGGTTAATCGCTATTTTCGGATCCTTGTTTTTCATGCTTTCCCTTATATCCGCCTGTGACGGAAAAAACAAACCGGAAGACGCCGTCAAATACCAATGCCCGATGCATCCTACGTATATTGCCGATAAACCCGGAAGCTGCCCCATTTGCGGCATGAATCTGGTGCCGATTAAAAAAAGCAAAACGGAATCATCCGGAAAAACGGGCGAAACGGAAAAAAATAAGGAAGTCCGACAGCCCGCGCCACCTTCATCCATCGATCGGAAAATCCTCTTCTACCGCAGCCCGATGGACCCCTCCATCACTTCGCCCGTTCCCGCAAAAGATGAGATGGGCATGGATTATGTCCCCGTTTATGCCGATGAGGCGTCTTCGCCTGAAAAAAAAAAAGAAGTAAAGGGACTTGCGACAGTCATCATTGATGAAAAAGGAATACGCCTTGCCGGTGTCCAGGTGGCCGAAGCTGTTCGTAGGCCGATGGCGGGAGATATCAAGGCTGCCGGCATTGTAAAGGCCGACGAATCGCGCGTGCGCCATGTGCATATCAAAAGTTCCGGCTGGATAGACAAACTTTACGTCAACACCACCGGCCAGCTTGTGAAAGCAGGGCAGCGCCTTCTGGCGATTTATTCGCCTCAGCTTCTGGCAAGTCAGGAGGAATTTCTGCGCGCCCGTGAAAACGCCATGCGTTTTGCCGGATCTTCAATTCCGGAGGTCCGGAAAGGCGGCGAAGATATCCTGAAAGCCGCACGAAAACGGCTGGAGCTCTTTGATATTCCGGAAACCTTGATACAGGAGATCGAAAAAACCGGCAAGCCGCAACGCACCGTGACCCTTCTTGCCCCTGTTTCCGGGTTTGTGACGGTAAAGCAGGTTTACGAAGGTCAGGAAGTGGAGCCCGGCATGGAGCTTTACACCATCACGGACCTCTCCCAGGTATGGGTTGAGGCGGATTTTTACGAGTTTGAATCCCATCTGGTGAGTGCCGGGCAAACGGGCGTTATCTCATTCCCCTATGGCTCAAAAAAGGAAATCACCGGTCAGGTGGCCTATATCTATCCCTACCTTGATCCCCAAAGCCGCACCATTAGGGCCAGATTCACACTTCCAAACAGCGATTTTTCCTTAAAACCTGAAATGTACGCCACTGTTCTGATGAAGGTTGCGATTGCCGAATCGGTTGTTGTTCCGGATTCGGCGGTAATGAATACCGGCTTGCGTCAGATTGTGTTTGTGGATATGGGCGGCGGTCAATTCGAGCCACGGGAAGTGAAGACCGGATATCGCGCCAGCGGCCTGGTTCAGGTGGTATCGGGGGTGGAAGCGCAGGAGAAAGTGGTTGTCCGGGCGAATTTTCTCTTGGATTCGGAATCCCGTTTGCGGGCTGCCATCCTGGAATCCGCGAAGGCTTCGGGCAAGGGGGGCGGGGGGGGCAAATGATACAGAAAATCATCGAATTTTCTGCCAAAAACCGCATTCTCGTTATCATGGGCGCGGTGGTGCTGGCGATAATCGCTGTTTATACGCTCCAGAAAATCCGCCTGGACGCGCTTCCGGACCTTTCCGATACCCAAGTCATCATCTATTCCAAATGGGACCAGTCTCCGGATATTATTGAAGACCAGGTCACCTATCCCATCATCACCGCGCTGCTGGGCGCGCCGAAGGTGAAAGCCATACGGGGATTTTCCGATTTCGGGTTCTCCTATGTTTACGTGGTGTTTCAGGACGGCACGGATATTTACTGGGCGCGTTCAAGGGTTCTGGAATATCTGTCCAAAATACAGTCCCGCCTGCCTCAGGGCGTTCAGACGGAACTGGGGCCGGATGCCACGGGCGTCGGGTGGGTATTCCAGTATGCGCTGGTGGACCGTTCGAACACCCATTCCCTTGACCAGCTCCGTTCCTATCAGGACTGGACCCTGCGGTATGCCATTCAATCGGTCCAGGGGGTTGCGGAGGTCGCATCTATCGGCGGTTATGTCAAGCAGTATCAGGTGACGGTGGACCCGAACCGTCTTGCGTCTTTCGGCCTTTCGCTTTCTGACGTCTCCGAAGCGATCCGGGAATCGAATAATGAGATCGGGGGCAGGCTCCTGGAATGGAGCGGTACTGAATACATGGTGCGGGGGCGGGGATATGCCAGGTCTTTGGCTGATTTTAAGAAAATAGTTTTAAAAACAGGGCCTTCTGGAGTTCCTGTGCTTCTGTCGGACATCGGACATGTGGAATTGGGGCCGGAGCTGCGCCGGGGCGTTTCAGACCTTGACGGAACCGGGGATGCTGTCGGCGGCATTGTTGTCATGCGGCATGGAGAGAACGCCTTAAATGTCATCAACCGGGTTAAGGAGAAAATACAGGAGATTACGCCGTCTTTGCCCAAGGGGGTTGAAGTGATGGTCACTTACGACCGTTCCGATCTGATCCACCGGGCGCTTGAAACCTTGAAGGACAAGCTCACGGAAGAAATGATCGTTGTGTCGCTGGTGATTCTTTTTTTCCTCTGGCACATTCCTTCGGCCGTGGTGCCCATTGTCACGATTCCGCTTTCCGTGCTTCTCAGTTTTATCCCGATGTACCTTCTGGATATTAATGTCAATATCATGTCCCTTGCCGGCATCGCCATATCCATCGGCGTTCTGGTGGACGGCGCGATTGTGGAGGTGGAGAACGCATACAATAAAATTTATCACTGGCAGGTGGATGGGAGAAAAGGGGATTTTCACGAAGTCCGCCTGGAAGCGCTCAAGGAAGTCGGACCTTCGGTTTTCTTTTCCCTGCTGGTCATAGCGGTTGCATTTCTTCCTGTTTTTTCTCTGGTGGACCAGGAAGGAAGACTTTTTAAACCCCTTGCCTACACCAAGACGCTGGCATTGGCCATAGCCGCGCTTCTGGCCATCACCCTTGATCCGGCCCTGCGGATGCTCTTCTCCCGGATCGATCCCTTTGTCTTCAGGCCCAAATGGGCGGCATGGATTGCCAATAAATGTTTTGTCGGCACGTATTATCCGGAAGAGAAACATCCAATAAGCAAAGTTATATTCAATGTTTACGAACCGGTATGCCGGTTTGTGTTAAGACACCCCAAATCCGTTATCGCATCTTCTATTATGCTGGTGGCCCTTAGCCTTCCCGTCTATTTCAAACTCGGTTCGGAATTCATGCCCCCGCTCAAGGAGGGCAGCATCCTGTATATGCCCACCACCCTTCCCGGCATTTCGGTGGGTGCGGCCCAGGAGCTTCTTACAACCCAGGATCGGGTATTAAAATCCTTCCCGGAGGTGGAGAGGGTGTTCGGCAAAGCGGGCCGGGCCGAAACATCCACGGACCCGGCCCCTTTTTCCATGATGGAGACCACCGTTGTCCTGAAGCCGGAAAGCCAGTGGCAGCCCAAGGAAAGATGGTATTCTTCATTCGCGCCGGAATTTTTGAAAAAGATCCTGCGTCCCATATGGCCTGACACCATATCCTGGGAAGATCTCATCAATAAGATGGACGCCGCTTTGCGCATTCCCGGCGTGACAAACGCATGGACCATGCCGATAAAAGCCCGGATTGACATGCTTTCCACAGGCGTGAGAACGCCGGTGGGGATCAAAATATCCGGATCGGATTTAAAGGAGATTGAACGGATCGGTATCCGGCTTGAGACGATTATGAGGGATATACCGGGCACGAGAAGCGTTTATGCCGAACGCGTGGCCGGCGGGTATTTTGTGGATTTCAACCCGCGCAGGGATCAGCTCGCCCGTTACGGCCTGACCATTGGAAAGCTCCAGTCGGTGATCATGAGCGCCATCGGCGGGGAGAACATCACCACCACCATCGAAGGCCGTGAACGATATCCGGTGAATCTGCGGTATCCACGGGAACTCCGTGACGATATGGACAAACTGGCCCGTGTCCTTGTAACAACCCCGGCCGGGCAATCCGTGCCCCTGGCGGAGCTTAGCGATATTAAAATCGTCCAGGGGCCCTCCATGCTGCGGGATGAAAACGGATTTCTCACCGGCTATGTATATGTGGATATCAATGGCCGGGATATCGGGAGCTTTGTGGACGAGGCGAAACAAGCGGTGGCGAAAAAGGTAACGCTTCCCACAGGCTATGTCCTGCAATGGAGCGGCCAGTATGAAAATATGCTGCGGGTGCGTGAACTGTTGAAAGTGATTGTGCCAATAACGCTTGTTCTGATATTTGTTCTTTTGTATATAAATACGAAATCGGCTTTCAAGGCCACGGTGGTCATGCTGGCGGTTCCTTTTTCCGCCATCGGCGCCATCTGGCTCTTTTATTTTCTGCACTACAACGTTTCCATTGCGGCCTGGGTGGGGATGATCGCCCTGATGGGACTGGACGCCGAAACCGGTGTCTTCATGCTGCTGTTTCTGGATCTGTCCTATGAACAGGCCGAGCTTCAGGGGAAACTCACCACGCGTGCGGAACTGGATGAAGCCATCATTCACGGTGCGGTCAAGCGCGCCCGGCCCAAGATGATGACGGTTGTCGCCGCGTTTATGGGCCTTTTGCCGATCATGTGGTCAACCGCAACGGGAACGGATGTCATGAAAAGAATCGCCGCGCCCATGATCGGGGGGCTCGCGACCTCCTTTTTAATGGAACTTATAGTTTATCCGGCAATTTATAAGCTGTGGAAAAGAAAAACGATAATATAATGAAGGATGAATTAAGGAGATGGTTATGAAACTGAAAGATTGCGCCGCATCACCCGCACCAGACCGGTATGCGATGCTGACCGGCGATATCAACGCCGCTGAACCGGTCAGCGTGGAGGCCATCGGGGACCGCATCCGGGGGTTACGGGAGGCGAAGGGGATTTCATTTGCGGAATTATCCAACCTGACCGGGTTTGATGTGGATCTGCTTAAAAAAATTGAAAAAAATGAGGTCCAGCCCCAGCTTGGCGTTCTGGTGAAATTGTCCAGGGCCATGGACAGCGCATTCAGCCGCCTGGTGTCCGGGGTGGGCGACAAACTCTATTCCGTGACCCGGAAAGACGCCCGGCCCATTGTTTCCAGGTCCACCTCCGCAAAAGGCAAGGAGCTGTATACCTATTACAGCATGGCCCCCGAAGTCCGGGGCCGGCATATGGAAGCCTTGATGGTGACCCTGTCGGAAAATTCCGATGGCGACATGTCGGTCCATGAGGGGGATGAATTTATTTTTGTGCTGGAAGGCGCCGTCACCGTAAAAATTGATGCGGACATTTTTGAGCTGGCCCCTGGAGACAGCGTGTATTATCTGTCCACCACCCCCCATCTGGTGGCTGCCAAAAAAGACAGGGCCGTGATTCTGGCGGTAGTGCATGAATAGGCGCATCACCTTCGATGAATAACAAGCCCGTTTCAGTTTCCCATCCGGAAAAAAGAATCT
>DAIEHU010000110.1 GCA_027353395.1 Desulfobacteraceae bacterium | reverse complement strand
ATATGCTGGTGGTTGAAGAAAACCTGATGGCCGATCAGCAGAACATCTTCCTTGCTGAAATTTTAAGAATCGATCTTGGGCCTGCGGGATTTCTGCAGAAGGAAAATGTTCACCGGCTGCCAGTCAGTACCAATCGTGAGGGAATTTTTGTCATCGGCGGAAGCCGGGATGTCCAGAATGTCTCCAAATCCCTGGCGGATGTTGATAACATGCTGCTCCGGGTAAAACAGCTTATCGGAGACGGTTCAAAAAACATAACGGCGAAAGCTGTGGTGGACCGTGAAAAATGCACCATCTGCCTGACCTGCTATCGCTGCTGTCCGCATGGCGCCATTTACTGGGATGATAAGGCAGTTATCTCTACGGCTGCCTGCCAGGGCTGTGGCATATGCGCCAGTGAATGTCCCATGGATGCCATTCAACTCATGGATTTCACGGATACGGAAATGATTTCGCGGATCCGGGAAGCAGCCGCCGCGCCGGCAAAAACCGGCACTGCGAAGATTATTGCATTCTGCTGCCAGAATTCCGCATTCGAAGCCGGAACCGCCGCCAAACTCTTTCACCATGATCTTCCCGCAGGGCTCCAGATCATCAAAATCCCCTGCGCCGGCAAAGTGGATATCAATTATATCTTAAACGCTCTGGTGGAAGGTGCGGACGGGGTGATTGTCATGGCCTGCCATCCCGGCAACTGCAAATCCGAATCCGGCAACACATACGCCCGGTGGCGCATCAATGACGCCTACCGGAAGCTGGAGCAAATCGGCATCCCCAAAGACCGGCTGGAATTCGCGACTCTTGCGTCCAATATGGCCAGCGATTTCGCAAGAATTGTTATTGACATGGAAAAAAGAATCGGTCAGAAATAATCCTGATTTTAACTGCAACAATGTGTCACGTGCACGCCCGGAAGTATTTGCCTGAAATTTTAGGGACTTCCGGGACACAGGAACGGAGGATCATAAAATATGGGTGAACCGGCTATCAAGCTTGGCGGAAAACGCAAAAGCACATTTATCGATAAGGTCAAGGAGATTCTTCCGGAAGGAGGAAATCTCAATCTCTGCCTGACCTGCGGGGCCTGCTCGTCAGGCTGTCCGGCTACCGGGCTGGAAGGCATGGACCCGCGGAAGTTTCTGCGGATGGCGGCGTTGGGAATGGATGATGAAATCACCAGTACGCCGTGGGTCTGGATGTGCTCCATGTGCACCCGGTGCATGTATGTCTGCCCCATGAAAATCAACATCCCGCAACTGGTATTCTACGCACGGCAAAGCTGGCCGCGGGAAACCCGGCCCAAGGGGATTCTGGGTTCCTGCGACATGGCCTTAAAGAACGACACCTGCAGTGCCATGGGTGCCACCGAAGAGGACTTCCAGTTTGTGGTGGAAGACGTTCTGGCGGAATACCAGGAAGCTCAGCCGGAATTCAAGGACATGCACGCTGACCTCAATCGGGAAGGTGCTGAGTTTTTCTTGAATCAGAATTCCAGGGAACCGGTCACCGAGCCTGATGAAATGGTGCCCCTGTGGAAAATTCTTCACTCCGTGGGCGCTGACTGGACATATGGCACAAAAGGCTGGGCGGCTGAAAACTACTGCCTGTTTATGGCGGATGACGAGAATTGGGAAAAAATTGTACGATTAAAGGTGAAAGCCGTGGAGGATCTTAAATGCAAGGTCTGGCTCAACACCGAGTGAGGGCACGAACTCTTCGCGGTCCGGTTCGGAGCGCAAAAGTTCAAGATTCCCCACAATTTTGAAATCAAAAGCATCATTCAATATTACGCCCAGTGGATCCGGGAAGGAAAGCTGAAAGTCAGCTCCGACTGGAACAAGGACCGGAAAATCAAATTCACGGTTCAGGATCCCTGCCAGCTCGTCCGGAAATCCTTTGGCGATCCCGTGGCCGAAGACCTCCGTTTTGTCGTTAAATCCGTGGTGGGTGAAGAAAACTTCATCGACATGACCCCCAACCGATCCAACAACTTCTGTTGCGGCGGCGGCGGCGGATTCCTCCAGTCCGGTTATCAGGAAGCCCGCAGGGATTACGGCAAAATTAAAGCCGACCAGATTCTGGCGACCGGCGCGGCATACTGCATCACTCCCTGCCACAACTGCCACGCCCAGGTCCATGACTTAAGCGAAATCCGGCACCATCCCTGGCAGACCACCCACCTGTGGACCCTCATTTGCCTTTCCATGGGCATTCTCGGTCCCAATGAACGGGAATATCTGGGTGACGACTTAAAAGAAGTGAACGTGTTTCATCCGGAATCCGAAGCATAAATTTTCAGATAGCATAAAAACAGAATATGACAAAAAAGGGGAGCCGAACATTCGGCTCCCCTTTTTTTTGCGACATGATGCGGCGTCCCCAGGCGCTAATTTTTTACAGACCGCACAAAATCCGCAAACGCGCTTTTTGAGCTGTATTTAAATGGATACCCGGTTGCCTTGTGGAGTTTTTTGGAACTGGCGATCCACGGATGCACCATCATCCGCATGGCCGGGGATGGAAATGCCGTCATAAAGGACAGGCGCAAAAACCAAAACAGGTTATTGAGCGGGTAAATCACCGGCCATGGGACGGGAATCCGGATGTTTCCCAACATATTGATCATTTCAGGAAACGTTATTGTGCCCTCGCCCGTGACATTGAATGCACCGGCAATGCGTTTTTCCAGCAGCAACACCATCACCTGAATCAGGTCATCTTCATGGACAAACTGCCAGGGCCGTGTGCCGGAAGGCATGATGACCAGTTTCTTCCGGAGATGCCGCGCCAAGGGATTTGTAAATCCAGGGCCCACCACAAAACAGGGGCGCACAATGGTGGCGGCGATACCGGGATGGGCCGCAATAAATTCCTGTAGAATAGCCTCGATCTCGCGTTTGTTTTTGGCATAAGTCAGGTCATCATTACCACGCAAGGGACTGTTCTCGGTCAGCGGGTCGTCATTGTCGGCATAAAATCCGTAGGCGGTGGTGGAACTGGTGTAGAGAATCTGCTTTACGCCCGCTTTCGCTGAGGCTTCCAGAATATTCCGGGTGCCGCCCTTGTTGATATCTTCCATCAGCCCCTTGTCGTGAATGGGCGGCAGCACATAGGCAGCGTGGACAACCGTATCTATTGCATGATTTTCAAACAGATCATCCAGGGAATAGCGGATGTCCCGGATATCAAATTTATATTTCGGATGATGGAAGTCCGGCTCCCGAATATCCGTGCCCACAACCGTATCCACCCAGCTTTTTTTACAAAGGCTTTTCACCATTTTCCCGCCAATATATCCGGCGGCGCCGGTGACCAGAACGTTCATGCGCGGTTCCCTTTATATCCCATTAAACATTTTTTTTTGGCGGCATGGCCAGAGTCTTGACCAGAAACCGTCCAGCAAAGGGCATGATATGAAAAAATGCATTCAGCAGCCATGTGGCGCTGATGTCCCAGTGCGGTTTTTTCACGTGGGCCGCCTTCCACACTGCCTTGGCGACTTTATCCGGCCCTAAATGCACCCCCATCATCCGGATGCTGTGAACCGTGACCGGAGAATTCAGGAGCGGCGTTTTCACATACGGGGGCCGGATATCGCAGACAAAAATTCCGTGCCGCTCCATCTCGATATTCAAGGCTTCCGTCATGGCGGAAAGGGCGTGCTTGGTGGCGGAATATACGGACAGGTCCGGCACGCCGTAAATGGATGATGCGGAGGACATATTGATGATCCGCGCGCCGGGGGTCTGCTTCAAAAATGGAATGGCGCAATGAATCACGGTCAAGCCGCCTTTAAAATTCACATCCACAATCCGGAGATGGGTTTCCAGGGGAATATTTTCAAACAGGCCGAAGGTCAATATGCCCGCATTGTTAAGCAGCACGTCCATCCGGCCCCCGGTTTTTAACGCAAACGCCGCCATTCCCTGCTGGACGCTTTCCGGGTCCGTGACATCCATCCGCAGGCTGATACAGTTTTCCCCGCCGATTTCAGATGCCGCCGCCTTCAGCCCGTCTTCATTGACATCGAACAATCCGGTAAACCAGCCCTGTTTGGCGAAAAACAGGGCGGTCTCCCGTCCGATACCGGATGCCGCGCCGGTGATTAAAATGGTTTTTTTATTCATTTCGGATACTTTTCCAGAATATGGATACACATGGCCGCTTCCTCAACGCCGATATTGCCGCCGCCGTTTTCAGCAAGGCCCAAACGCGCGCCAGCCACCTGGCGCTTGCCCGCATCGCCCCTCAGTTGCACGCCCAGCTCATAAATCTGGGCGAGCCCAGAGGCCCCAATGGGATGGCCGCGGCACTCCAGCCCGCCGCTGGTGTTGACTGGCTGTTTGCCGCCAAGCTTTGTGGCCCCGGTTTCCGCATACGGCCCGCCCTGGCCGATGGGGCAAAATCCCATGGCCTCCACCTGATGCAGCTCGCCATAAGCCGTGGCGTCGTGAAGTTCCGCAAGGCTGATATCCGCCGGCCCGACACCTGCCATATCGTAGGCCTGCTTCACCAGCCGTTCGCCGATATCCTCTCCGTCAAAATTCCGGTCTGTCCCGGACCCGTGAACCGAGGCCCGGATTCTGATGGGCCGGGCGTTTTTCAATTTTTTCAGAAACGCGTCCGAACAGACAATGACCGCCGCCGCGCCATCGCCCACGGGCGCGCACATGGGCCGGGTGAGGGGATAGGCGATGGGCTTTGCGGCCATCACTTCCGCCACTGTCATGTCGTCCTGATACTGGGCCATGGGGTTCAACGACCCGTGAAAATGGTTTTTCGCGCAGATCGCCGCCAGTTGCCGCTGAGTGGAGCCGAACCGGGTCATGTGCCACCGCGCGCCCATGGCGTAAGCGTCCATGAAAATACTCCGGCCTTCGCCAGGCGGCGTCTGGCCCGGAGGGATTTCCACCTGAAACATGGCGTTGGCCTTTTCCATCATTTCCAGGGTCTGGGCGAAATTGCCCACATCCATGCAAGTAGCATAGGCGGACAGGGATTTCAGCTTGTCCGGGTGGGTGATTTTTTCAGACCCCACCGCCAGGGCCACATCCACCATGCCTGCCCGAATCGCCGTATAAGCCAGATGCAGGGCTGTGGAAGCGCCCGCGCAGGCATTTTCCACATTCACCACCGGAATCGCGCCGATGCCCATGGAACGCAGTATCACCTGCCCCCGGATGGAATGCTGATTATCGAACATCCCCCAAAACGTGTTGGAAAAATACGCCGCCTGCAAGTCCGTCTGTTTCAGTCCCGCATCCGCCAGCGCCAGCTGGATGACTTCATGGGCCATGTCCCGGACCCCCCGGTCCGGGTATTTGTTGAAGCGGATCATGCCAAGCCCGGCAATGTTCACTTGGGTCATTGAATTTACCTCCTTCTTAATCTCTCCTTGGATATGTCTCTATGATCTTATGCCCAGCGGCAACCGCCAGCGTATCGTTGGATCCGTCTTCAATAAGCATGGCCCTGGCATCCCGGAATAATTTTTCCACCAGATACTCTTTGGTCAGGCCGTTTCCACCGAATATCTGGATGGCGTCGCTGGCCACATCAAAGGCCGCCTGGGTTCCGTGAATCTTGGCCATGACGGAGTATTCTTCGGCAGGGGTCGACGTATTCTGATTATAACAAAAAGCCGCCCGGCTGATGGCCCGGCTGGTTTCCACCTGTCTCAACATATGAAAGAGTTTGGCCTGAATGGTCGGATATTCGATCAACCGTCTGCCGCCCTGGATCCGGGTCTTGGCGTAATTCAGCGCTTCCTCGAATGCTGCCCGGGCAACACCCGTTCCGACAACGCCCATGAAAGCGGTGGTGGTTGACAGTACGATTTCCAGAAGCGCCTCATATGCTTCAGGGCCGGCAATCAGGTATTTGCGCGGCACCCGCACGTTATCAAAAAATATTTCCCCCTGGTTCAAGTCCCGCTGGCCCATCTTGTCTAAAGCCGCGCCTTTTTTAACCCCCGGCAAATTGAGCGGCAGGGCGAAAATCCCGCCGCCCGCATGGCCCATGGACTTGTCCATCTGGCAAAACAGGGCGCAATGGGTAGCGATGGTGCCATTGGACACCCAGGCGGATTTCTGGCCGGTTAAAATAAAATCATCACCATCCGGCATGGCGACACACTGGGAAGGGATATCCGGGTTACTGAAACTGGGATGCCCCGGCATCAATGTATCGGATCCGTGATCCGGCTCTGTGATGCCCCAGCAGCCGATAAATGTGACGTCCTTGTTTTCGCAGTAGGGAACCAGAATTTCATCGATCATGGTTTCTTCCGGCACCATGGCGGCGCCAAATGCCGGGAAACTGGCGACACCCAGAGCGACGGTCAGGCCGACGCTGCCCCAGGCGAGTTCTTCAAAGACTATGGTCTGCTGCAGGGGCGAAAGCCCCATTCCGCCATAAGCATCCGGAATCAATATAGAATGGTAACCAAGGGCGTACGCTTTTTTCATGAATGTCCAGAACGGGGACCCTTTTGCAATCACCTGTTCCGGGGGCAGGGCGTCCAGCTCCTTGGCAATGGGCCGCATGACTTTTCTGGCAAACTCATTGGCATTTGCTTTCAGCATTTTGTCTTCTTTGGTTAAATTGATGTCTAAATCCAGAAAATCCATATGGGTTCCTCTCTATTTAAGGTTTTTTCTTGTACCGTTCCGCGATTTTATCGGCATGTTTGACGACAATTTCCGGCACCTGTTCAAACAGCACCTTCTGATAAACTTCCATCACCTGTTCTGAATATCCGATGCCCATGAATTCCGGCGGGGCCCACCAGTCGTTCTTGGTTTTGTACATGGGCGCGCCGCCGCCCGGAAATGCGGCAAACTGCGTGGGAACACAGTTGACCATATCCTGTTTGTCCATTTCATAAGACATGCCTTTGTGCATCTCTTCCCGGCTGTAATACACCATGTCCCTTGGCGGGCCCAGGGCCAGACCAAGTTTGACGTCCATGTCCGGCATGAATCCCAGGGCGTTTAAAGCAAACCCTAACGATCCCATGATGCGGTTGTCCACCCGGTATTGCCAGGCCGCCGCGCAGGCCCAGTCGCAGGCCATGGCCCAGTCCAGCATTTTCCAGTTGCAGGAAGGGCCGCCAAGTTGCCCGCCGCCCTTGTATTCCTTGCTGTAGGCGTTGAATTCCGCGCAGGTGTCAAATCCACAGGATCCGCAATTCCAGCCCAGATTGGATTTGCTGATTTTGCCGCCGATGGCGATGATGACCGGGGATTCCCCCTTGTCACAACAGTGCTTAATGGTTTCATAATCCCATTTGACGTAACGCATGACCTGGCTCACCGGTCCCATGACCTCGACAATGGGTGTCAAGTCTTCTCCCCAGATGATTTCCGCGGCGATTTGTGTTTTGCCGGTGATCTGGGGGGCTTTATGGATTGCCAGCACGATGCTTTTCGCCACCTCAATCAGATGGTCCAGACAATACGCTTTTCCGATTAAGTGTCCCATGACTAATCCTCCCCGTCTGCCTTTTTCGGTTTTGGAATCCATTTCCGGTAATCAAATCCCCGGATAATGCGGGCGGTCTGATAAATCTTGCGGGTGTTGTCCAGAACCTTGTCCATGTTGATGAGATGATAGTCAACATTCACATCCACATACGGATTTTTGGCCTTGGCCGCCATGGGGACACCCACCACCATGCCTGATTTGGGGCAATACCCCATCTGCTGGCCCGCCATGCCTAAGCTTGCGAACGGCCGGGCGTCAACCATAAGGGTATGGGCCGTCCACAGTGCGCTGCCCACGGCATAGCCCAGATCTCCCACCCGGGCCGTGCACAGGGGGCCGTTGATCATGCGCTTGGACGTGCGGTCGGTAATATCCACCAGCCCGTATTTCTGGGTTTTTTTTTCATAAAAATAGCCGCAGTCAAGGGTGCCGCCGCAAAGAAGAGCATCGCAGAAAAGGATGAGCGCTACGCGAATCTCGCAGGCTCGCACAAGTCCAAGAAGTCTGCCAAGTCCA
>DAIEHU010000010.1 GCA_027353395.1 Desulfobacteraceae bacterium | reverse complement strand
CGGGGAGTGCATTATCGTATGTGAACAGGCGGCGGTGCAAATCCAGTGGAACCAGTCGGTGCCGGTATTTCTCGAAAAAATGGTGGAATACGCTTACGGCGTACTGAAAGGGAAAACCGATAAATCCCTGTTTATCAATTTCATCAACAATGTATCTCCTGGCTGCGACTGTCTGCCCTATAATGATGCGCCCATCGTCCGGGACATCGGCGTTGCCGCGTCAACTGATCCAGTGGCCATTGACCAGGCCTGCGTGGATTTGGTGAATCAGGAACCGGCGATTCCCCATACCTGCCTGAAAACCAACACCGATCCGGGAGCAGACAAATTCAGGGGCGTTTATCCGGATATTGAGTGGGACCATCAACTGGAATATGCGGAAATGATGGGGATGGGAACACGTGAATATGAGCTTGTTCATGTATGATGATGTGTTTCTGGACATCCGGAATTGACGGAGATGAAATATCCGTAACCCTCCCGCAAAGTCAGCGGGCCATAAAAACTCGTTGAATTATATTAATTCCCAAAACAAATCGGAGGCGACATGTTTCAGTTCATGCTATTCACCGGAAGCATTATCGCGTTTATCCTCGGCGGGCTGATTGCTCTCATCGGCATTGGCGCCATCACCGGCTGTGCGGGCGGACTGCTCATTATGGCGGCAGGCACCCTTGTCGCGTTCCTGGCGTTTTGGTCCGCCGTCACCTTCCTGATTCCCTCTCCGGACCTCAACTCGTCAATGCCATTGACAATCGACATGATCAAACATGGCGGACGATGGACATAGCAGACACAAGCCCTTCAACGCTTCTTATCGCTTCTTTTCCAATTCCGCCACTTTTCGGCTCAGCTCATCGACCCGGTCCTTCAGGTCGTTGAGCTGGGTTTTTGATGAAAGGTTGATCCCCTTGAGCGCATCGGATACTCGCTGATCGATATTATCAATAATCCAGGATTTGAGATTATTTGCAAAACCGACGACCTCCTGCTTCAGGTTTTTCCCTTCAGACTCGGATATCTCCTTATCTTTAACCAAGCTATTCACCAGCTTTTCAATCTCATCCTTCGACATGGTCAAGGCGCTTTGCCAAAGTGCGACATATTTCTTTCCATAGCCGAACAGCGTGCCTCTGCCCTTTCTCAGCATCTGCATCAGCACACGAGACGGCACTGTTTTATCCTTGTTCGTTTCCTCGCGGGCCAGCAACTGGGAAACAATGGTTGATGTCAGATCATCGCCTGTCTCATTATCGATAATGGAAACCTCTTCACCGGACTTGATCAGTTGGGCCAGATGATCCATTGTTAAATAACGCTTATCCGTCGTGTCATAGAGTTTCCGATTGGCGTATTTCTTGATAATATGCATGTTATTATTTCCCTCTTGCGGATTTAAAAAATAAAATTTCAGATTGCAATGAACTATATCCTTTGATAGTCTTCAATATCATTTAAGAAAAAAATTTCAAGGAGGCGTTTCATGAAAAAGCAAGTTGAAATCATGTCCAGCATCGATAATTTCTGGCTCCACATGGATAGTCCCACCAATCTAATGGTGATCACCGGTATGCTGGCGTTTGATGCCCCGATGGATTATCCCAGACTTCAGGAAACGTTTAAAAACCGTCTCTTGTGCTACGACAGATTCAAAAAAAGAGTGGTTCACCCCATGAGCGGAGTTGGAAACTCCATCTGGGAACTGGATCCGACATTTGATCTGCGGTCTCATCTTCAACGAGTCGCCCTTCCTGCTCCCGGCGGCAAGGAACAGCTTCAGGAACTGATCAGCGATTTGACATCCACGCCCCTCGATCCATCCAAACCGCTGTGGCAGGCACACTATATCGAAAACTACAATAATGGCGGCTGCGTTCTTTTTGTGCGCATCCATCACTGCATCGGGGACGGCATTGCCCTGATACGGGTATTGCTCTCCATGGCGGATGTGGAGCCGAACGCGATCTGGTCATGCAACATGACCGAAGAAAAAGGCAAACATGAATCTGTCTACGATTTTTTTCCACCCCTTGAAAGGGTAATGAAACGCATAAACCGCGCCAAAAAACGCACCCGGCAAGTTGGCGGCTTTATTTCCAAAGAAATCGAATCCACATTGACGAATCCGGGCCATATCATTGATAGGGCCCGGCTGGTGGGCAAACACGCCTTTGACGCCGCATCGGTGATCAGTAAAATCCTTCTGCTGCCATCTGACAAGAAAACCGTTTTCAAAGGTAAGCTGGGCGTTCGAAAAAGCGTGGCGTTCAGCGACGGTATCCCCGTCAGTGAAGTCAAACTGATCGGCAAATATTTCAACGCCACCATCAATGATATCCTGGTGTCCATGGTGACCGGCGCCTTAAGACGCTATCTGCAGCAATGCAACAATCTGGTGGGCGACCTGGATATCCGGGTCGCCATGCCCATCAATATCCGGCCTCTGGATTCCGAAATCAAACTCGGCAACCAGTTCAGCCTGATTCTGGTATCGCTGCCAGTGCATATTGACGACCCGGTTCTCCGCATCCGCGAAGTCCAGCGTCGGCTCAATGAATTAAAAGGCTCACCGGACGCCGCCATAGCGTATGTGCTTTTAAATGCATTAGGCGCCTCTTCGGCGAAATTAGCCAATACTGCTGCCGCCATGTTTGCCAATAAGACTTCCGGCGTAATGAGCAATGTGCCAGGCCCGAGAGTCCCCTTGTATTTTGCCGGCACCAAAATAAGCAACATCATGTTCTGGGTGCCGAGAATGGGGGATCTAGGACTCGGCATCAGCATCATCAGTTATGACGGGCAGGTTTCCCTGGGCATCGCCACAGACACCGGGCTGGTAAAAAATCCCAATACGATTCTGGAAAATTTCGGCAATGAATTCCGAATGCTGCTTGGCATGTACCGCGCCGGTCAAATCGAGAAAGACCCGCTGGTGATCAATGACCGGTTCCGGGATAAAGAGACCGCTCTCATCACCAGGGAAGAAACGAAAACCGGCACCATCCAGTCCATTCGCTGCAAAGCCATTACACGCGGAGGCGGCCAGTGCCATAACCGCGCGGCTACGGATTCGCTCTACTGTACGATTCACCAGAACAAATATGAAAGTTTCGCCGATTTGGAGATCGATGTGAAAGAACAGGACAAAGACCAAAAAATATCTGCCGGATAAATCTTGTGCAAAAATAACTGGGACACCCAAAAGAGAATGCGGAACATACCTTTCCGCATTCTCTTTTTTTATGAAAAATAGTTCGTTATCTGCTTCAAATCGTCAACGTTTGCGACCTCGCCATCCGCCATTGGAATTTGCAAAACCGATACCCGCGAGCCGATTTGCCGAATCAATGAAGCGATGGATGCCGCATCCGTTTCCGCCAATTTTTGGATTTGGCGGTATGCGGTGATCATTTTTTCTTTCAACTGAGCATCCAGAACAATTTTTTCTAAACCGGAATTCCCGTCAACCCGCTCCGTTTTTCCGCCCTTTTTCCCATCCGTCCATTCTACACGGTTAATAATAAACCCGCCAAACGGCATGTGGTTTTCCGTCAACCGCTCATAAAGGTACAATGCCTCTTTCATGGGCAGGCGCTGGGGCGTCGAAACCGCCAGAAAAAGGGTTTTATGGCCGGAAAGCAGTTTTTTCATCGCTGTCGCCCGATAACCGAACCCATCAAAAAGGGCGTCATCCCAAAGCTTCATAAATTCGGCAAAATCCGCCAGAGTCTGCCCGCCAACAATTTTTCCAACCCCACGCAATACCGGTGATGCAACTATATTGAGCAGCCGGACCCCCCATTTTCCAACCTGAATATAGGGTTTGAATAAATTCATAAAGAAACGATGCCCGAGCAGATTTATCAGGCGCTGGGGAGAATCCAGGAAATCAAGCGCGCGGCGGCTGGGAGGCGTATCTAAAACGATCAAGTCGTACCGGCCCTGGCTGTAAATTTCATAAAGATTTTCCATCGCCATATATTCATGAGAACCCGCCATATTATTGGATAAATGCTGGTAATAACGATTATTTAAGATATTTTTTCGGATTTCATCAGACGAATAACGAAAAAGCAACCCGTCAAACGTCCGTTTGGCGTCCAGCATCATTGCGTATAATTCCGGTTCCGGTGCATCAAAAGAGCATGAAAATCTTTTTAAATCAACACGTTGAGCATCAAAGTTAAAATCTTTCAGCCCAAGCGAATCTGCGAGTCTTCGAGCCGGATCGATGGTCAGCACAATGGTTTTTTTACCACTCATAGCCCCCATCAGCCCGATGGCCGCCGAGACGGTCGTCTTACCCACCCCGCCGCTGCCGCAGCAGACAATTATTTCAGGCCCCTCCGGGTTACGGATTGCGGCTGATAACATCGGTCAATCTCAACTTGAAATAAAAGCTGGATGGGTCAGATGATGCGACAGCGCATCAATATCATCCAAAGTCAGGTCATTGGTAAAATAAAAAGGCATCTCCTTCATCCGGCCCAGGGTTTTTGCCCGAATCAGATCAATATATTTCTGCTGAATCGTGCGACGACGGATCAGGCGCAAGACGGCATCCAGTATCACGCTGAAGGGGGTGACGGAGTTTTTTTCTAAACCATCTTTCAAAAAATCGATTTGATTTATTTCATTTTTTGTAAAAAAAGAAGGATATACACAGTTTAGAAGCGTGAGGGCAACCGGCATCTCCAGCTCATCTTCAGCCATGGAATAAAATTCCATCGCTTCATTGACAGGAAGTTCTTCCGGAAGCGTGACCAGAACCAAGCAAGTTTTTTGGGGATTTTTGAGGAGACGCTGAAGATCTCGGATTTGATTTGCTATCGGGCCTACACGGATCATACGGATTAACTGATCCGGCAACCGCAGGAGGCTCATGGCATGGCCTGTCGCCGGCGCGTCCACAATAATCAGGTCAAACCGGTTTCCCGTCTGTTCGTTTTTTGCCTGCTCCCAACGCCAGATGCGCGCCAGACTCATGACCTCTTTTAAACCTGGAGTCGCATCAATCAGATATGAAAACAGACGGCTTCGGATAATTTTCCGGGCAATAAAGCCGGAGCCTACATGGGCACGGATATAGGCTTCCAACTCGGATTTTGGATGAACACGCGCCCCCCAGAGTGAAAGGGAAATTTTTTCCGGGGTTTCCGATAAGGTCCGGTTGAGACAAAGACCGCCCAATGCGTCCGAATCACCGATCTCCACCAAAAGGGTACGCTTGTTCATACGCCGGGCCGCCATGCCCAGCGCGACGGTAGCGGTTGTCTTGCCCGCCCCGCCTTTTCCCAGAACAAACATCACCCTCCTGGAAAATACAGATCGCAGGGAGTCCGCTTCCGGTTGTTGAAAGACAACGGAAACCCGCTCCACCGGTGATCCGGCAGTTTCTCTGCCCCTGTTGCCGTGAGTCATTGCGGCGGCCACATGGAAAAAACGATTAAATTTTTATTTTCCTTCTATCGGCGCAGCAGCCTTGGCCTGCGCCGTCTTGGCAGGTTTTGCGGCAGGCTTCGCTTTCTCAAGCTTTGCGATCTTATTATTTAATATATTGATTTTATTTGTAAGATCAACAACCTGATCCCTGTTGGCAAGATTCATTTTATTCAGCACTTCATTGATCCGGCCGTCAATATGTTTGGACACCCATTTCTGGACATTATCCTTATATTTAAGCACTTCAGCCTTTAACTTTTTCGCCTCGAACTCGGAAATCTTATTGTCCTTGACCAGCAGATTGATCACCTTTTCAATCTCGTCTTTCGATGTGGTCAGAATATCTTGCCAGATGGACGCGCCTTTTTTCCCTAAATCCGAAAGGGAATCTCCACCTTTCCGGAAAAGCTGCACGAGAAAACTGACGGAATCCTGCCCGCTCTTTGCAGATTTGGCTTTGGCGGCGGTTTTTTTCTTTTGATTTTTTGGGGAGGCGAGTTGAGAAAGGACGCCCTTCGTAATATCAGCGCCGGTTTTGGTATCGATGATTTCAACTTTCTTTTTGGCATCAACCAGATCGAAAATCTGCGGACGGGTGATGTAATTTTTTTCCACCGTGTCGTAAAAACGTCCATTGGCATATTTTTTAATCGTGTACATCCGGACCTCCTTTAAACGGTTCAATTTACTATGTTAAAAATCAAACGTTCCAAGGGCGGCACATCCTTTTGGACATGCCGCCGGACAACCACCACTTACACCATTTTCTGATTTTTCAGTGTTTCGATATTCTTGTTTAATGACTGCATGGCCAAGGTCAGCTTTTCAATTTCCCCTTTATTGGGCATATTGATAAATCCGGGTAATGAATTTAAGCCGTTGGTGACTTTCTTTTCAACCGTTTCAACCAAGGGGAGCTTGTACATGAACTTTTTGCCATTGACAATAACGCCATCGAGTTTTTTAAAGGCATCTTTTTCAAGGTCACGGCCTTTGGCCAGAACTTCATCCACTTTGTCCGCAAGCTTTTTATAGGGCTTCTCGATATATTCTTTGCCTTTTTCGATATTTTTTACAACGTATTTTTCGTTGTATTCCTTTAAAACTTCGCGGCCCTTCTCAATGTTTTTCGCTACATATTTTTCATTGTAGGTTTTAATCTTCCCGGTTACGGCGTCCGAAGCTTTCTGAACTTTTTCCACAATCACATTGCTTTTTTTATCTTGTTTTTTGGCCATGACTTTTTCCTCCTGAAAAAATTATTATTGTTTATCAATGATCCGCCAAGGGGTGCATTTTTAATCCGCGCATCCTCGCTCAAACATGATTTCGAGAATAACGCGATGCGTTATGGCGGTGTTATGACGCGTTGCGTTATTCATGTCAAGCTTTTTTTTCATCCTTGTGCAATTTTTTTCACGCGGTTTTTTTAGTAACCCCTATTGTCATGAGCCAAAAGAAAAACGATCGTCACTTTTGATAATCTGCAACAATTTTTCCAATCTCCGCCACAATATAAGCCGCGAGATTAATGACCGCTTCCGTTGATATATGTTTAATGTCATGGGACAGACTTTCTATTTCCGCTTCATCCATGCCGATAGTCTTGTTCACCATAAAAGAGTCCACCTCGCCATCGTCCAGAATCATGCCACAGGCCCCGAATGCGCCGATGAACGCATCATCGAGGAAAATCGGCACCACCAGCTTCAAAAGTCCGGCATCGCATTCCTCAATCACCGGTCCTTTTGCGTTTTTCGCCATTTCAGCGATATTCATGTGGGCGACTGCACAGATAAAACTCTGGCCCCGGTCGTCGGCCTTAACTTTCGGACAAAATCGGTTCACCCATTGCTTATAATCGGTTATCCGTATTCCTTTGGTGTTAAAAACATTTGAATCCAAACCGGACCGTTTATACACATCTTTCTCAAGTTCAATCCATTTTTCCAGAGATAAAATATCCGTCAGTTCCATTGTATAGTCCTTATTTTGGCATCATGGGTTTTTATCGGGCCGCCTTTCGAAAGCATTGCCGGCACCTTGGCTATCCGACGATTCCAGATTTACACAAAAGGAATAATCTTGTCAAACAAGCCCCATCCCTTTTTATCGGTTGATAATTCATGATCATCTGATTAAAATATTGTACACTGATATAAGCATAACATATATGAAAGGCATGAAAAACTTAACTTAACAAACGCGATTGACCGTTGTTTTATCCATTATTACCGGAGATGACCATGCTGCGTAAATTTATTCTTTCATGTTTAACCATTGCCTGGCTGCTGATGGGCAACCTATCGCCCGTTTATTGCAAAAATTCAGAAACCCCACCATGCAACCGGCCGGCATCGCTGTCGCTTCAGGAAGCCATTCACGCCTCCTTAGCCGCCAATCCCATGCTTTCGGCGGCCCATGCCCGGAGGGAAGCATCC
Organism: Desulfobacteraceae bacterium; assembly: GCA_027353395.1. Lineage (GTDB taxonomy): Bacteria > Desulfobacterota > Desulfobacteria > Desulfobacterales > Desulfosalsimonadaceae > SURF-3. The sequence goes on along the minus strand of DAIEHU010000010.1, from coordinate 11,781 downwards.
GGTGACCGTCTCACCCAAGCCAGAGCAGGTCTGCTGCCTCAAGTGTATTTCACCCAGTCGTTTCAGCGGACAACCAATCCCATGTGGGTACTGGGAACCAAACTGAACCAAGGCGTCATGACATCCGGAGATTTCGCGCCCGACCTGCTCAATAATCCGGACGCCATCGATAATTTGAACTCCCGGTTCTGGTTTCTCTGGCCTATTCTGGATGGTCCCGCCATTTATGGCTGGAAACAGGCGGGCCTGGGACAAAACGCATCCGAAAAGGCGCTTCTACGGACCCGCCAGGAAACCATCGCCCGGGCCGTCGAGGCTTATGCGGATCTTTTATCGGCGAATCACCAAGTGACGGTGGTTGATCAGACTATCAACACTGCCGCCGCCCATCTCAAAATGATCCAAAAACGCTTTGAAAACGGCATGGTGGTAAAAAGCGACGTTCTTCGGGCCAGAGTCCACCTGGCAGAGCTGGAACAGAATCGCGCCATCGCCAGAAGCAACGCGGCGATTGCACGGGCGTCCCTGAACACGGTCATGGGTTCGGCTACGGATCAGGATTTATCGCTGACAACCCAATTATCCAAAACAACAGATACGCTTTCGGCATTGCCGGAATTAATGACCACTGCCGTAAGCCGCCGCCCGGATCTCAAAGAAATAGAGCTTCAGATCAAAATGGCGACATCGGAAATAAACAAAGCAAAAGCCGGGCACTGGCCGACGCTCAATCTAAACGGCGGGTATGAATTCAATTCCGAGGATTTTCATGATGCCAATAAAAATTACAGCATCGGCGCGGACCTCACCATCAACCTCTTTTCCGGAGGCCGCATCACCGGTCAGAGCCGGGAGGCGCTGAACAAACTTTCCGAAGCCAGATATCAGAAACAGGCCCTGCTCCAGCAAGCCCGCCTGGAAACGGAAAAATCCTATTATGATCTCATTAGTGCGGATTTGCGCATCACCGCTTCCGAGCTGGCGGTCCAAAACGCTGAAGAGAACCTGCGCATCGTCACCAACCGCTACGATACCGGGCTGCTCAATATTGTTTCCCTGCTCGACGCCGAACTGGCGACTTACCGTTGCCGCACCAGCTATTACACTGCGCTTCAGGATCACGTGAAAGCCAGGGTTCGCCTGGCGCTGGCAATGGGAACGCTGGATGAAAATTTTAGATAGCGGCCACAATGTCATAGAAAAATAACCATTGGTATAAGTTCACCCATAGAAGGAAAGGATACCCCGACGTGAAAATCACCCCCCCTATCCACCGTTTCGTCTTCATTGGCATGGCGCTGGCCGCCATTTTCTGGCTTATGGGCTGTGGGAATAACAAGGAATCGAGGGATACCCCGGCTGCAGCCGCCAAACCAGTTAAAACCGTTATACGTAAAATCACATCCACAACGCAACCTATCTATTATGAAGCCACCGGAACCGTGCGTCCGAAGGTGGCTGCCACGATTTCCGCCAAAGTCATGGGCGAAATCAAAAAAATCATGGTGAATGCCGGAGATACGGTAAAAAAAGGACAGACCCTCCTGCACATTGAAGGTCGCCAGATAACTGCGGGCCTGCAACAGGCTGAGGCCGGCCTTCGAGAGGCCCGGCAGGGAGAACAAGCCGCGCTGTCAGGATTTCAGTCAGCACAGGCGGCAGCAGGCCTTGCCGAAGCTACCCACAAGCGCTATAAAAATTTGCTCGCCAGCCAATCCGTAAGCCAGCAGGAATTTGACGAGGTGGAATCCAGATACCGCCAGGCTCAGGCTGCCCTGTCCCAAGCCAAATTCATGCAGGATGCGGCCATGGAACGCGTCAACCAGGCCAAGGCTGCTGTGTCATCCGCCAAATCGGCTTTTGAAGACACCACGCTGACGTCCCCCTATGACGGCACCATCACCGCAAAACTGGTGGATGCTGGGGACATGGCCTCCCCCGGCCTCCCACTCCTGAAAATCGAGGAAACCGGCCGGATGGAAGTTCACCTGCTCCTGCCGGAAACTTATATCGACCATGTGGCCATCGGAAATACCGTATCCGTTGTTTTCCCATCACAAAAAAAAGAACCCGCTGTTGCCGGGATCATCACCACCATTGATCCGGCCGCAGACCCGGCAACCCGATCCTTTCAGATCAAAATCACCCTTCCGGAAATATCCGGCATTCGGGCCGGGATGTTCGCAAGAATCATGGTGCCCATTGGCGAAGCAGGCATGATTCTGATTCCTGCAACCGCCGTGGTGCATCGAGGCCAGTTGACAGCCGTCTTTATTGTGGACGACCAGCAAATCGCCCGGTTCCGGCTTATCCGGGTAGGGCGGTCCTTTAATGACCAGTTGGAAGTGGTTTCCGGATTAAAAGACCAGGACCGCTATATTACGGCTCCGGATACCGAAATTGCAGATGGCGTAAAGGTGGAGGGGGTATGACAAAAATCTCGGGCCCTGCGGGCGTTATTGCCCGGATGTTTATCAGTTCAAAGTTGACCCCGCTGGTCATCATTGCAGGCGTGTTCATAGGAATCGCCTCGGTCATAGCGCTTCCCCGAGAGGAAGAGCCGCAAATCATTGTTCCGATGGTGGACATCTTTGTGCAAATGCCGGGCGCAAGCGCCAAGGAAGTGGAGCAGCGGGTCACATCTCCCATGGAAAAGCTACTCTGGGAAATTCCGGGGGTGGAATATATTTACTCCACATCCAGCCCCGGCTCTTCCATGGCTATCGTGCGTTTCTATGTCGGTGAAAACGAGGAGAAGGCCATTACCCGTTTGCAATCCAAGCTCATGGCCAATTACGACCGGATTCCCTGCCTGGTCAGCCCGCCTCTGGTCAAGCCCCGGTATATTGATGATGTCCCAATTCTGGCGTTAACGTTCTGGAGCGATTCGGCGGACCATTTTACCCTGCGCCGGGTGGCCGCGGAAGTGGAAGAAATCGTTAAACGGGAGCCCAACGCCTCCCTCACCCAGATTATCGGAGGCCAGCAGCGACGGCTTGAGGTCAAACTGGACCCGTCGCGGGTAGCGGCTTACGGTCTTGACGGCGCAAAAATCTCGCGGATGATTCAAGGCGCGAATCTGGAATCCCAGGCCGGAAGCTATCCATCCGATAAAGGGCAGGTTCTGGTGCAGGCCGGCGATTTTTTAAAAACTGCGGATGATGTCCGGCGGGTGGTGGTAGGTGTGCATCAAGGCCGGCCCGTGTATCTGGGGGATGTGGCCACCGTGACCGACGGGCCGAAAGAACCAGATAACTATGTGTTCTTCAATACCGGACCCTCGGGAGAGAAAATCAAGGAAGGAAAGTCTCCACTGGGCGCATATCCAGCGGTCACCCTTACGATCGCCAAGCGAAAAGGCACCAACGCAATAACCGTGGCCGATGGCATTCTCAAAAGGTTGGAAGACGCTAAAGGACGGGTAATCCCGGACAATATCCATGTGACAATAACGCGGAATTACGGGGAAACCGCCAACGAAAAATCCAACGAACTGCTTTTTCACATGTTTATCGCGGTGGTCTCCGTCACTCTGCTCATCTGGTTTACGCTGGGCCACCGGGAATCCGGCGTCGTAGCCCTGGCCATTCCCGTCACATTGGCCTTCACCCTGACTGTTTTCTATCTGCTGGGTTATACGTTAAACCGAATCACCCTTTTTGCGCTCATTTTTTCCATCGGCATCCTGGTGGATGACGCCATTGTGGTGGTGGAAAATGTGGTCCGGCATTTCCGGATGCCCGAAAACCGGGACCGGCCCAAAAACATCATTGCTCTGGAAGCGGTCTCCGAAGTGGGCAACCCGACGATTCTTGCGACCTTCACGGTGATTGCGGCCATTCTGCCCATGGCGTTCGTGGGCGGGCTCATGGGGCCATATATGCGCCCGATTCCCGTGGGCGCGTCCGCAGCCATGATTTTCTCGCTCCTGATCGCATTTATCATAACCCCCTGGGCGTCAGTTCATCTCCTCAAAAAAGGATATAATAGCCATCCTGATGCAGCCGGCCATGGCGAAAAGGAAGACTGGAGCGTCCGCCTTTACCGGCGCATCATGGACCCGCTGATTCATAAACCTTTCTGGCGATGGTTTTTTCTGATTCTGGTGGGGGTGCTTCTTCTGGCCGCATGCACTATGGTGGGCGTTGGTATGGTGAGGGTTAAAATGCTGCCCTTTGACAACAAAAGCGAATTCCAGGTGATTATCGACATGCCAGAATCCGCCACCCTGGAAGAAACTTCTGCAGCGGCCATGGAAATGGGCGACTATTTAAAGACCGTTCCCGAAGTAACAAATTATCAGCTCTATGTGGGTACGGCCGCACCGTTTAACTTCAATGGACTGGTCCGGCATTATTATTTGAGAAAAGGCCCGAACATGGCTGACATTCAGGTGAATCTGGCCGGCAAGCATGAGCGAAGCCTTCAGAGCCATGAAATCGCCAAACGGGTGCGTCCCTCGCTCAAGGCCATTGCAGACCGGTACGGCGCCAGAATCAAGGTGGCGGAGGTGCCGCCCGGTCCCCCGGTGCTCTCAACCCTGGTTGCGGAAGTCTACGGACCGGACAATAAAAGCAGGGTGAAGATCGCAAGGGACATCCTTGATATTTTTGAGTCCACGGAAGATGTTGTGGATGCGGACTGGTATATGGAAGAGCCCCAGCCCCGCTTCCGGATTGAAGTGGATCAGGAAAAGGCGGCCTTGCACGGCATTCCGGTATCCCGTATCGCCGACACCCTGCACATGCAGTTAAGCGGAAAAAATAGCGGTCTGCTCCATCAGCCTCTGGAAAAAGAAGACGTCAATATTGTAATCCAGCCGGGACTGAAAGACCGGTCTGGTATTGACCGGCTGCTTGCGCTCCAGTTGCCGGGCGCCGACGGCAATATGGTGCCCCTGTCTGAACTGGTGCAGGTTACGCCCATCGATATTGATCAGCCCATCTATCACAAAAATCTCATGCCTGTAGTGTATGTGATCGGCGATGTGGCGGGAAAAAAAGAAAGCCCGGTCTACGCCATTCTGGATATGTGGAAAAAAATAAATGCCATTAAACTGCCCGAAGGCTATCATATCGAACAGCGCACCGCCACCCTGCCTGAATCTGACAGCCGGATCAGCATGAAATGGGATGGCGAATGGCATATCACCTATGAGGTATTCCGGGATCTGGGAATTTCCTTTGCGGTGGTGCTGGTGCTGATTTTTATCCTGGTGGTGGGCTGGTTTCAGTCCTTTTCAACGCCCATCGTTATCATGGCGGCCATACCGTTTTCCCTGATCGGCATCCTGCCGGCGCATTGGGCGCTGGGTGCATTTTTCACCGCCACATCCATGATCGGGTTTATCGCAGGTGCGGGCATCGTGGTGCGAAATTCCATTATTCTGGTGGACTTCATCGAGCTGCGCCGCCGCGAGGGAATGCCGCTGGCGGAGGCGGTGATCGATGCCGGAGCGGTGCGCTTCCGGCCCATGATGCTTACCGCCGCCGCCGTGGTGGTGGGAGCGTCCGTGATACTGTTTGACCCCATCTTTCAGGGGCTGGCCATATCCCTTATGGCCGGAGAGGTGGCATCCCTGCTCTTCTCCCGGATGACGGTACCGATTCTCTATTATCTCGACAAACGATGGGAGACGGGGCATTTGAAACAGACTAAGGATAACGGTTTTTAGCCGCTGTGGTCTGTGGCTTGGGCGAGAACAATAAAAAACCCGTGGATGCGTATATTCCATCCACGGGTTCCAATATACAGAACCATACCTTTTTTTATTAGCCTTACACAATCCGGGAAATTTTGAAAAAGGGGAGAAAAAAATGGGGTTTTCAGACCTTTTTAAGCCCTTAACCCCAACTATGCAAGAATGGAGGCGGCATCCGGATTTGAACCGGAGAATAGCGGCTTTGCAGGCCGTTGCCTTACCACTTGGCTATGCCGCCAAAAAAAATGGAGCGGGAAACGAGATTCGAACTCGCGACTTCGACCTTGGCAAGGTCGCACTCTACCACTGAGTTATTCCCGCTCATGTTCTTTAGAAAGTGTAAAATAAAGGTCTCATGCGGTTTTGTCAACAAAAAAAAGTCTTTTTTTTAATCAGGGATAAAATTTTCCGGACGGACCGCTTTCAGGGAAATAGCGCTCTCGGGACAGGTGACCTGACAAAGCCCGCATCCCATGCACTTATCCGCATTTACCTGCATTTTAGAGTCACCGGATTCAAGGTTCCGCACCTGATCGATAGCGCTAAAAAAACATCGAGTCAGACAGGTTTCACATCCACTGCACAGGGTTTGGTCAATAAACGCAGCGTACCGGCTGGGATCCAGCAATTTCAGACCATCTGAAATTACCAGCGGCAGGGCCTGGCAGCAGCAACTGCAGCAGTTGCAAATAAAATGACCGGCGTGAGCCTTGTTCATGGTCACATGCACCAGCCCCTTTTCCTCGCTGACCGCAAGAATTTTCAAAGCTTCTTCCTTGGTGACCGCCCGGCCGGTTCCCCGGTCAATGGTGTATTTAGCCGCATTGCCCACCTGGATGCAGGCTTCCACCGGCATGTCGCATTTGTGGGCGATCACCCGGCAGGTGCATTTCGTGACCGCAATGGTGTCCGCCGTCTCGATGATCCGGTTGGCGCTGTCGATATCTAGGATTTTCTGCGCGCCGGAATCAATAGCCTGTTCCACAGGAATAACCCGGGTAAAAGGTTTTGGAAAAAACTGTTCCGCGAGCCTTGCAAAATCAGGCCATTCTACCTCCATAAACCGCTGCCAGAGGTCATAATATGCACGGGAAGCTCCCGGCCAGAGGATGGTGGCGTCATGGAACTGAATCATATCCCGGCACATTTTATACCCCACAGCGCCGCCTCTGAAGGACTTGAACGCAAGTCCCTTATGGTAAAGCGTTCGACAGGCTTTTTCCACTACATCCGCAGACTGGCCGGTCTTCTCCGCCAGTTGCTCCGGCGTTCCAGGCATGGCCATCAGGAGCCCGGCTTCCGATTCATCGGCAATCATGCGAAAGAGTTCAGGGATTATTTTTGAACCGGTCAGCATGATCTTATCGGTCATCTGTTCATAGATATCTTTTGCCATGAACCACCTCCTGAAATTAACTGGATGGAAAACTCTAAAAAATCCCCGCACCTTACGCCGCCTGATTCCGCTGCGATCTGAACTAATACGCGAGCAAGTTCCGGAACCGGACAAAATAATCCGCGCCTGACCATATAGTGATCGCCAGTGCTATCCACACCAGGACATAGCCCACCGCATGAAAATCAATCCCGAAATAGGTATAATGAAGCAGCAGAGGAATAATAGCGGCGATCTGACAGCCGGTCTTCCATTTTCCCAGCTTCGATGCCGACACATCTTCACCTCTTTCGCTGATAATGTTCCGCAGACCCGTCACCGCCAGTTCCCGCCCGATAATCACGCATACCATCCATGCCGGGATGCGCCCGTGGGGAATCATCATGATAAACGCCGAAGACACCAGAAGCTTGTCGGCCAGCGGGTCCATGATCTTTCCCAGACTGGACACCAGCTTGAAACGCCTGGCCAAATACCCGTCAAAATAATCGGTAATGGCCGCCACGCTGAAAACCAATGTGGCGGAAAAACTGCTCCACCGGGATTGCGACAGCATCAGCACAATCAGAAGCGGCACAGCGGCGACGCGGAACAGGGTCAGACTGTTGGGATGGCCTATGGTTTGAATAATTTTATTTTTAAATTCCATGGACGCCGTTCACCTATTTTTGCGATTTTTCCCAGTCCGCCATAAACGCCTTGATGCCTTTGTCCGTCATGGGATGGGCGGCCAGTTTAGCCAGCACATCAAAAGGAATTGTGGCGATATCCGCACCCATTAAAGCGGAATCCAGAACATGCAATGGGTTCCGGACACTTGCCACAATCACCTCGGTTTCATAGTCGTAATTATCGAATATGGTGACGATCTGGTCAACCAGAAAAAGTCCGTCCTGAGACAGGTCATCCAGGCGGCCCACAAATGGGCTCACATAAGAAGCGCCAGCTTTGGCTGCCATCAGGGCCTGAAGGGGTGAGAAAACAAGCGTGACGTTGGTTTTGATGCCTTCAGCCGTCAATGTACGCACGGCTTTAAGGCCGTCGATGGTCATGGGAATTTTGACCACGATATTGCTGTGTATTTTGGCCAGATCTCTGGCTTCCGCCACCATGCCCGCCTCATCAAGGCTGATCACCTCCGCGCTGATGGGGCCATCCACGATCTGACAGATTTCCTTAATGATTTCTTTAAAATCTCTTTTTTCTCTGGCGATCAGCGTGGGATTTGTAGTCACGCCATCCACCATGCCCATGCTGCTGGCCTCTCTGATTTCCCGGATATTTGCCGTATCAATAAAAAATTTCATGATTCCCATCTCCTAAATTTGTTATTTTATGTAAAACTCAATAAAACCGTTTGTTCCATTCGTATACACTGCTGACCGCCTGATTGCAGGTCCGCAAGCAATTGGCCGGCGGTTTTTTTCAACACCGGATGCATCAGGTCCGGCACCAGATCGCAAATGGGCCTCAGAACGAATTCCCGCTGGTGTAGGCGTGGATGCGGCACAATGAGCATGGATGTGTCAAGCACCATGTCATTATAAAAAATAATATCAAAATCAAGGGGCCGCGGCCCGAACCGGATGCCGCTATCAACCCGGCCGGATTTTTGTTCAATGAATTTGAGCGCCGCCAGCAGATCAAAGGGATCAAGCGCCGTGCGAATGCGCGCCGCCGCATTGACAAACCAGGGTTGATCCGCGTATTCCATAGGCTCGGTCAGGTAAAATGACGATACGGATTCAATACGGACGCCATCTGTTTGGCCCAGAGCAGCCAACCCGCAGCGGCAGTTTTCCAGCTTGTCGCCCATGTTTGAACCAGTTGAAATATAAGCAATATTTGTATAATCTGCGTACTGTTTCATGATAATGGCTTAAACGTAATGGATACAATTTTCCCCAAATCAAGGAGATATCGTCACTGTTTTGGATTTATCCCCTTCAACGCCATCTTCCGTATAACAGGAAACCCGGTAAAAATAGCGGAATCCCTGCTTCATTACCTCTGTGTAAGCGATGCGCTCACCTGCAACTCTTTTTCCCATGTCAACCTCCGCGACCAATTGATACTGGCGCGGACAATCTTCGCAAGCAGGAGCGGAGCGTTCCTCCAAAGAATGGTACACCCGAAAACCCGCCAGCCGGTCGCCATTTTTCGGTTCCCATGCCGGAACAGACCAGGTCAATTTCAGCATATTGCCATCCGCCTGCAATGTAAGATCAGAAACTACCGGCGGCGCAAGGGTTTCAGGCGGCGTCGGCAGGGCTTTTTTGCCGCAGGATAAAAGAACAAGCAGCCCCGCAAGCGTTATAGCGCACAAAAAAGAACCCCGGACATACCCCATCCGGCATGATTTTTCCGAGATACGCCGCATATTGAACATAAAAGGCCTGTTCCGCATTTATTGAATATTGATGGACCGCATCTCATCTGCCATCCGGTCTGCCGCCCGGCGAACGGCAGCGCGGACATTGTCCGTGGCAGTGCCCCCAAAGGATTGCCGCCGGTCGATCATCTTCCGGGTGGTCAGCGCAGGAAAGATATCGTCTTCAATCAGATCTGAAAAAGACCGCAGTTCATCGAGCGTCATTTCATGCAGTTCTTTTCGATGGGAGAGTCCATAGCTGACGGCCCGTCCCACGCATCCGTGGGCTTCCCGGAACGGCATTCCCCGGCACACCAGATAATCCGCCATGTCCGTGGCGTTGATATAGCCGGTTGAAAGTGCTTCCGCCATTTGTTTCCCGTTTATTTTAATCTTCGGCAACATGCGCGTGTAAATATCCAGGCACGCGCTCAATGTGTCAACCGCATCAAACAGCGGGGCTTTGTCTTCCTGCATGTCCCTGTTATAGGCTAAAGGAAGGGATTTCATCAACGTCAGGAGGGAGATCAAACTGCCGAACACCCGGCCGGTTTTGCCGCGCACCAATTCCGGAACATCCGGGTTCTTTTTCTGGGGCATAATGCTGCTGCCCGTTGAAAACCCGTCCGACAGCTCAATAAATTTAAATTCCGAGGACGACCACAACACCAGTTCTTCTGAAAACCGGCTGAAATGCACCATGCAAATGCTGGCGTCCGCCAGAAATTCCATGATAAAATCCCGGTCCGATACCGCATCCATGCTGTTTTCGCAAACTTCCGGAAAATCAAGAAGCTCGGCCGTATAGATCCTGTCAATGGGATAGGTGGTGCCAGCCAGGGCCGCGGCGCCCAGAGGCATAAAGTTGATCCGCTTCATGCCGTCCGTGAACCTTTGGGTGTCCCGTAAAAACATTTCATAATAGGCCATCAGGTGATGGGAAAACAATACCGGCTGGGCCCGCTGTAAATGGGTATAACCGGGCATCACCACATCCATGTGCCGGTCCGCCATATCCACAAGGATTTTTCGCAAGCCCACCAGCCCCTGGATAATTTTCCGGGTCTTATCTCTTAAATACAGACGCACATCCAGAGCCACCTGATCGTTCCGGCTCCTGGCAGTATGCAGTTTTCGGGATACGACACCCACATGCGCGGCCAGCCGATCCTCGATATGCATGTGCATATCTTCCAGGCGGTCGGAAAACACAAAATTACCGGTTGTAATCTCCACCCGGATCTTTTCAAGCCCGTCAATTAAGGCATTCGATTCTGCTTCGGTGATAATGGATGCTCTGGCCAGCATCCGGCAATGGGCGATACTGCCATCGATATCATAGGCATAGAGTTGCCGGTCAATGTCAATGGAAGACGTGAACGCTTCCACCGCCGCATCTGTTTTTTCCTCAAATCGCCCGTCCCAGGGTTTTTCAGCCATGTTGGTTCCTGTTTCTTTCAACTTTTCTTCATCAGTTTCCGGATGCGCAATCTCAACGCGTTGAGCCGGATAAACCCTTCCGCGTCAAACTGTTTGTATACCGAATCATCTTCGAATGTCGCGAAATCGACATTATACAGGGATTCCTCGGATTTTCGGCCCATGATGCGGCAACTGCCCTTGTAGAGCGCCAGCCGCACCACACCGGAAACCGTTTTCTGGGTGTCGTCGATCATCTTTTGCAGCAGTTCCCGTTCCGGCGCAAACCAGAATCCGTAATACACCATTTCCGAATACCGGGGAATCAATGAATCCCGCAAATGCATGACTTCCCGGTCCAGAGTCAATGATTCGAGAGCCATATGGGCGGCGCGCAATATCGTTCCACCGGGGGTTTCATAAACACCCCGGGATTTCATGCCAACAAAGCGGTTTTCCACAATATCATCGCGCCCGATGCCGTGCCGTCCCCCGATTTTATTCAATTCCGACAGAAGATGAGCCGGGGACAGGTAATGGTCGCCTATCGCCACTGGGTCGCCCTGCTTGAATGTAATTTCAATTACTTCGGGTTTATCCGGCGCTTTTTCCGGCGATATGGTCAAGGTATACATATCTTCCGGCGGGGTCGACCAAGGATCTTCCAGAATGCCTCCTTCATAGCTGATATGCAGCAAATTCCGGTCCGTGCTGTAGGGTTTGGCTTTCGTGGCGGTTACCGGAATGCCGTGTTTCTGGGCGAAATCCATGAGCGCGGTTCTGGAGTTCAAATCCCATTCCCGCCAGGGTGCAATAATTTTAATATACGGATCAATGGCAAAATAGGACAACTCAAACCGCACCTGATCATTTCCCTTGCCGGTCGCTCCGTGA
>DAIEHU010000109.1 GCA_027353395.1 Desulfobacteraceae bacterium | reverse complement strand
CACCCAGGCCCCGTATTCCCTGTTTGTTGGCAAACCCTATATCATGGGGCACACTGCGGAGTTTATCGCGCAAAAGCACAATATCAGCCGGGAAGCCATGGATGAAGTGGCGCTCCGTAGCCATAACAACGCGGAACGGGCTACGGTGAACGGAGATTTCAAAGATGAAATCATACCGGTTCCGGTGCCCCGCCGCAAAAAAGACCCGTTGATATTTGATAAAGATGAACATTTCCGGCCGGGCATCACCATGGCGGATTTGCAAAAATTGCCCCCCGCGTTTATTCCCAAAACCGGCAAGGTCACGGCCGGCAATGCCAGCGGGCTTAATGACGGGGCATCGGCCATGCTGATCATGTCCGCGGACAAGGCCAAGGAACTGGGTTTGAAGCCCCTGGCCCGCATCCGGGCCACTGGCAAGGGAGCTTGCCATCCGGCGGTCATGGGCCTTTCCCCGGTTCCGGCGGTTCATGATCTGATGAAGAAAAACGGACTGAAACTGGCGGACTTTGATCTCATCGAAGTGAATGAAGCCTTCGCGGCCCAGTATCTGGGATGCGAAATTGAGCTGGGCCTGAATCGGGAAATCACCAATGTCAACGGCTCCGGCATCGGCCTGGGCCATCCGGTGGGCTCCACCGGCTGCCGGATTATTGTTTCCCTGCTTTACGCCCTGAAACACCGGGGCAAAAGCCTTGGCATGGCGACCCTCTGCGGCGGCGGCGGCGTGTCCATGGCGACCGTCATTGAAATGGTGTAGAATCCGTTTTACTATCTAAAAACGGGCGGTTATCATATAACAGGCGGCAAGGGAAAGTGTATTGCCGCCTGTTATATATTTTGCCGGTGAAACCCCGGATGACGATTTTTGCTCGAGGAGGGAAAACATGTCAACAGAACCAGCGGTTCCGGAAATTTCCATGACCAACACGAAAAAAGAAATGCTCGAAGCCTATGAAGCATTAAAAGAAACGCTTCAGAACCAGGCGCGGACGGAATTGAAACCCGAGAAAGCCCAAAAAGCCAAAGAGGAGGAAAAAATTATCCGATCTGCTGAAAAGGCGATTGATAAAGAAGATGTAACTCGCCGCATCTATGATTTAAAAGATGAAATCAGCCGGTTTCTGGCGGACTTGTCCGGAAAAATAGAGGCTGAAAAGGAGCGGTATGCTCAAGTCAAGCAGGCAATTGATATCCGCGACCGGGAACTGATGGAAATTTATGAGATCGAAAAATCCGCTTTCTCTCTGGCCGCGCTTCTGGAGGCGCAAAAACAGAAAAGGCTCGAATTTGAAACCGAAATGGCCGCCCGCCGGAAAGAGCAGGAAGAACTCATTGAAAGTACAAAAATTCGTTGGGAAAAGGAAAAACAGCAATCCGCCCTTACGATAAAAGAGCAGAAGGACGAGGCGGAAAAGAATTGGAAACGCCTGAAAGAGGAATTCGAATATGCCTTTAATCGGGAAAAGGAACTGAAGAAGCAGGCGCTTGTGGATGAACTGGATAAACTTACCAAGCAGTTGCAGGATAAAAAAGAAGTTTTTGACAAAGAGACCGCCGTACGGGAAGCCGAATTAACACGCAGGGAAACCGTTGTCGCGGAGCGGGAGAAAAACATCGATGCGCTTGAGCAGAAAGTTGCTGTTTTTCCTTTGGAACTGGAACGGCAGGTGTCGGCGGCGGTGGCCGGAACAACGGAAAGGCTGCAATTTGAGGCGGACAAAAATGCGGAAATCCTGACGCGGGAATTCACGGGTGAAAAAAATGTATTAAAAGCAAAAATCGAATCCCTTGATAAGCTGGTGGCAAGCCAGCAGAAACAGATTGACACATTGAGCCGGCAAATCGACACCGCTTACGGAAAAGTGCAGGATATCGCGGTCAAGGCGGTTTCGGCAAAAGGACCGGAATATAATATGCGGCCCGCAAAGCGGGAGCAGGGGGAAGAGGCATAGAAAACCGCCGGAAAGGCCTTATGATGGAAGAAAAACACCGCAATGTCGAATCAACAGACAAGCTGCGTTAAGAATCCGGAAAAGCAGGAGCAATCGTTTGAAAACCGTCAATGACTTTGAAAACCATCCGCGCATGGAATTCCATCGCAATGCCGCGGCCCTGATTCCGGAAGCGAAGGATGGCGATCCGGGCGTGGCGGTCATGGTGGTTTCGGAAAAAACCGGGAAAGCCTCATTTACCTGCAATTGCAGGGATTACCGGACCGGCAAGACCTGTTCCCATATCCGGAAAATGACCGCCATGACAAAAGCCGGGGACGTTCTGGACTACGGCCAGCGGTTCCGGAATAGCGCCTGGTATCAACTCGCCGGGGTTCTGAACGATTTTTGCCGCCTTAATCCTTCCGAGGCCCTGGTTGAGACGTCGGATGCGGGGCCGGTTCTGGTGGTGAGCGGCAGCCGTGGGAAGATGGTGGAATATACCTCCTCGGGCCTTTTTCCGGGCGGTAAGGGTGATCCGGAAACCGATCTTCTGCTGGAGCGCTGCGGGCTTGGGGACGGGCCCACCGGTCCGTTTCACCGGGGTCATGTCATTTCCTTCCTGCAGCGCATGACCTGGACCGAACCTGAACAGCAGATGGCGGCCAGGGGCGCCAGAACCCGGCGGCAGGTTCTGGAGGAAAGCTTCTGGTTCCGGCTGTTTTATCACTGTATGCGTGTTTCACAGGGTAGCGGACCGGCCGCTGAAGGCCGGGTGGATGAGACGGATGGGCGGGCATTCCTGATTTGCCGGGTTGAAAACGGCCCGATGCTCCAGATTTTTCTTCCCCGCGGCAAAGCCAACCAGATTTTTTCGCAATTGGGCGGGTGTCTGGGAAACCGTGACCAGTTCACCCTGCACCCCTGTCCGCTCACCATGATCGTGAAAATTTCGGCGGATGCGAAAAACCGTCTGATCCTTCGCCTGTGCCTGCTCTGGAAAGACGGGACAGGCCAAACCGAAGCATTTGATTACCAAAAATTCCAGCTCTTTCATTACGGGAATCTTGTCTATCTGCCCGAAAAACGATGTTTTGCAACCCTTCAGTCATCCGAGGACCTGTTAAAACTTTTTGGCGGCAAATTTGTCCGGCAGTTCAGATTCGAGCGGGTGCCGGCCATTCTCGATCAACTGGGCCGGGATCTTTTTGCGCCGCCCAATATTATCGATTCGAGTGTTCAAAACATCCGGATTCACAAAACGTGTACACGGATTGAGGTGATCCCGGAGTCTGCGGCGGCGTCTTCGAATGATGCTCCCGCTGATGGTTTTTTCGAGGATATCGAGGGCGTCCTTGGCCGGGACTGGCGATGGCTGTCGGTGCATTACGGGTTTGGGGACAATGTATCCGTTTCCCTCAACGATATTTATCGCGCCAAAAAAGAAAAAAAACGGTTTCTGCCGGTGGCCGACGGGTGGGTGGATGTCATGGCCTTTGATCTGGACGCGCTCACCGGCCAGCCGGGGAGCCCGGTCCTTGAAAGTCTGGCGGAGGGCCGGGACCGTCTGAAACTTTCCCGCATGGATATGTTCCGGCTTCAGGCATCCACGGACCAGCCGGTCATGATTGCGGGGGGGCGCCCGGACAAAACGGACGGGCTCTCCGGCATGCTTATGATGAAGCCGCCCGCGGCGTTTGTCCAGCCGGAGGGCCTTGGGTGCGCGCTTCGGGAATACCAGAAACGGGGCGTGGAATGGTTGATGTTTCTGTATGAAAACCGCTTCGGCGGTCTGCTGTGCGATGACATGGGCCTGGGCAAAACCCATCAGATCATGGCGCTTATGGTCTGGCTGATGGAACGGCGCGGCGTGAATCAGCCGTTTCTGGTGGTCTGCCCCACCACCGTCATTTCCCACTGGCACCGGAAAATCCTTCAGCATGCCCCGTCCCTCACCCCTGCGGTGTATCACGGAGGCGGGCGGGAATTCCCGGAAAAAGGGAAGCCGGGCCAGGTAATCATCACCTCCTACGGTGTGCTGATGCGGGATATTGAAACCCTTGCCGGAAAAATTTTCGGTCTGGCCGCCTTTGATGAGGCCCAGTATATTAAAAACGCGGGCACAAAAACGTATGCGGCGGCCCGGATGGTCCAGAGCGCCATCCGGATTTGCGTCACCGGCACGCCCGTGGAAAACCATTTGTTCGATTTAAAATCACTGATGGACATGGCCCTGCCCGGATATCTGGGGACGGATGACGCGTTTGCGTTCCGCTACGGGTTGAACGGGTCG
Organism: Desulfobacteraceae bacterium; assembly: GCA_027353395.1. Classification (GTDB taxonomy): domain Bacteria; phylum Desulfobacterota; class Desulfobacteria; order Desulfobacterales; family Desulfosalsimonadaceae; genus SURF-3. Next base: position 3,780 of record DAIEHU010000109.1, on the reverse strand, counting down.
TCTGAGGTTCCCAGGCACCGGCAGGAACTGAAAAGGCTCATCGCGCCGTTCACCCTTCGCCGCATGAAAAACTCGGTTCTTTCTGAACTACCTGAAAAAATAGAAGATATTCGTTTTTGCGCCCTCACGAACACCCAGGTTCGGCTGTACCGGGAAGCGGTGGAAAAAAAAGGAAAGCACCTGCTCTTCGACCTGAGGGCCGGAGACAAAAATATCCCGTATATCCATATTTTCGCGCTTCTCACCCTGCTTAAGCAGATTTGCAACCACCCGGCCACGGTGTCCGGGGCGCTGAAAACCCATTCCGGTGAAACCTTGGATTCCGGAAAATGGGACCTGTTTTGCGAACTGTTGGATGAATGTCTGGAAAGCGGGCAGAAAAGCGTGGTGTACAGCCAGTTTGTGGATATGGTGGACATGATTGCGGGCCATGTGAAGGCAAAAGGCGTGGGCGTGGCGACCCTGACCGGTTCCACCCGCAACCGGGGAATGGTAATCGACCGGTTCAACAATGATCCGGATTGCCGGATATTTGCCGGGAGCCTGAAGGCCGGGGGCACGGGCATCGATCTCACCGCCGCATCCGTGGTGATCCATTATGACCGGTGGTGGAACGCGGCCAGGGAAGACCAGGCCACGGACCGGGTCCATCGCATCGGCCAGACCCGGGGGGTGCAGGTGTTCAAGCTGGTGACCGAGGGCACGCTGGAGGAAAAAATTTCCGCCATGATCAGCAAAAAGAAACAGCTCATGAACGGCATTATCACCGAAGATGATCCGGGGCTCTTGAAAACATTTTCTCCGGACGATCTCATTGAACTGATGGCGCTGCCCGAAACCGAAGGGACCGGATCGGCATAGCGCCGGGCATCCGGAACAATAAACGCATTTTTTCAATAGGTTAAATATAGCCTTGATTCTCGTTCCAAATTATTATAGAGAGACGAGCTACGTAAAAATTACCCAGCCGGGCGATCCGCCGGGCAGGATATTCAGTTTTGGGAGGAAATGATGTCAAAGTTTTATGAAGTCCGATGGCATGGCCGCGGCGGTCAGGGAACGGTGACCGGCGCGAAATCCCTGGGCGAAGCCGTGCAGGGAGGCGGAAAATTCGTGGTCGCGTTTCCGGAATACGGCCCTGAAAGACGCGGTGCGCCGCTAAGGGCGTTTAACCGGTTTTCAGATCATGAAATCCGGATCCACACGCCGGTTCAAAACCCGGATGTCGTGATTGTGGTGGATCCAACGCTGATCGGCAACGGCAAGATTATTGCCGGCGTGAAACCGGAAACCCGGTATATCGTCAATACCCGGCGGCCGGCGGAAGAGATCAAAGCGCTGTTGAAAGCCGATACCCAGAAGGTATTCACCATTCCGGCCAACCGGATTTCAAGAGCGCTTTTTAAAAAAGAGATCCCCAATTCCGCCATGATGGGGGCATTCGCCAAAGCGAGCGGGCACATTATCTCCATAGATCAACTTGTCAAGGAAGCGGAACATGTATTCGCAAAAATGCTTCCGCCGGAGCTTGTCCGGAAAAATCTTGAGGCCATGCGGCTGGGATACGAATCAGGGGAAGAGATATGAAAGTGAAATACCAATTAAAGAACTGGCAGGAACTCGCCATCGGCGGCGTTGTTGCCGATGGCGGGAATTCCGTTGATTATGAAACCGGCACCTGGCGGACATCCCGGCCGGTATGGAATTCGGAAAATTGCATCAATTGCCTTACCTGCTGGGTGTTCTGTCCGGAAGACGCCTATATTTTAAAAAACGGCGCCACGAAAAAAGGCGCTCCCCGAAAAGAGATAGAAAGCATCAATTATTACCACTGCAAGGGATGCGGCCTTTGCGTAAAAGAGTGCCCGGTGAATAAACAAGGCAGGAAGGTGGCGATTGATTATGTCAAAGAAGAACATTGATGGAGAGAAGTCATGAGTAAAATAGTAGCCATAACCGGCGCCGGGGCCATGAGCGAATGCATGCGCCAGATCAATCCCGATGTGGTTCCCGCGTTTCCCATCACGCCGTCCACCCAGGTCATCGAGGATTTTTCCCAGTTTGTGGCGGACGGCGTCGTGGATACCGAAATGATCACCGTGGAAAGCGAGCACAGCGCCATGAGCGCCTGTATCGGCGCGGCGGCCGCCGGCGGGCGGGTGATGACCGCCACGAGTTCCGCGGGCATGGCCCTGATGTGGGAAATGCTTTATATTGCCGCCAGCATGCGGCAGCCCATCGTCATGACGCTCATCAACCGGGCCTTGTCCGCGCCCATCAATATCCATGCGGATCACAGCGACTCCATGGGCGCAAGGGACGCGGGCTGGATTCAGCTTTATGCGGAAAACAACCAGGAGGCCTATGACAACCTGATGATGGCCCCGAAAATCGCCGAAAACATGGCTGTCCGGCTGCCGGTCATGGTGTGCATGGACGGGTTTATCATTTCCCACTGCGTCCAGACCATGCAGTTGGAAGATGACGACAAGGTGAAAGCCTTTATCGGGGAGTTTGAATCCACATACCCGGTCCTTGATACGGCCCACCCGGCAACCTGGGGGGCCCTGGATCTTCAGGATTATTATATGGAGCATAAACGGGCCCAGCACATGGCCATGAAAGCCGCCAAAGACGTGATCCAAAACGTCAGCGCGGAGTTTGCCGGTATCTTTGGCCGAAAATATGGGCTGTTTGAATCCTACCGTCTGGATGATGCCGAACGGATCATCATCGCCATCAATTCCGTCTGCGGGGAAATCAAGGAAGTCATTGATGAGCGCAGGGAGTCCGGTGACAAGGTCGGGCTCCTGAAAATCCGGTCCTTCCGGCCGTTTCCGTATGAGGAAATCTCACAAGCGCTTAAAGGCGTTAAAATTGTCACGGTTCTGGACCGATCGGAAAGCATGGGCGCGTATGGCCCGCTGTTTGTGGAGATACGGGCCGCGCTGTTTGACGCGCCGGAAAAACCCATGGTTTACAGCCGGACATTCGGCTTGGGCGGCCGGGAGCTGTTTATGTCCGATATCCATGATATATTTAACGAAAACAAAACCTATCTTGAAACCGGACGGGTGGAAAAGATGGTTGATTATTTAAAAGTTCGGGGAGGTTGATGATGCCCAGCTTACAGGAAATGGCGAAAAAAGAAGGGGCTTTTGCCGGGGGGCATCGCATGTGCGCGGGGTGTCCGGTGCCCATATTCACGAAAATGCTCACCCGGGTGACCGACGGTTATGAAATCGTGGCAGGCAACGCCACCTGCTGCCTGGAGGTGGCGTCTTCCATTTTTCCGTATTCCGCATGGAAAATCCCCTGGATCCATACGGCGTTTGAAAATGTGGGCGCTTCCATGAGCGGGGTGGAGACCATGTACCGGGCCTTAAAAAAACGCGGTAAAATAGAGAAGCCGTATAAGTTCATCGCCATCGGCGGAGACGGCGGCACCTATGATATCGGCCTTCAGTCCCTTTCCGGGGCCATGGAAAGAGGCCACGACCTGGTTTATGTCTGTTACGACAACGGCGCATACATGAATACCGGTGTTCAGCGGAGCAGCGCCACCCCCATGGGCGCCACCACCACCACCACACCGGCCGGTGAGCAGAGCTACGGGCGGCAGGGCAACCGGAAAGATCTTTCCCGGATCATGGTGGCCCATAATATCCGGTATGTGGCCCAGGCCAGCATTCATGATCCGGTGGATCTGTCCGAAAAACTGAAAAAAGCCATTGAACTCGACGGCCCGGCATTCATCAATCTGCTGTCCCCGTGTATTCC
>DAIEHU010000108.1 GCA_027353395.1 Desulfobacteraceae bacterium | reverse complement strand
GACCAAATGCATCGCCTGCGGGGAATGCACGAAAAAATGCCCGAAAAAGGTTGAGGATAAGTATAACGCGGGGCTTATCAAGCGAAAGGCGATTTATGTGCCGTATCCCCAGGCGGTTCCGCTGAAATACGCCATTGATGCGGAGCACTGTCTGTTTCTGACAAAAGGCAAATGCGGCTCCTGCAAGAAAAAATGCCCGACGGGCGCCATTGATTACGATCAAAAAGAAAAACAGATCACACTAAACGTTGGCTCCGTGATTCTTGCGCCGGGGTTTGAACCTTTCAATCCCAAGGGCCTGGACAATTATCAATACGCCAGCTATCCCAATGTCATCACGTCCCTGGAGTTTGAACGGATCCTGTCCGCCTCCGGCCCTACTGGGGGCCATGTGGTTCGGCCTTCCGATCACAAGGAACCACAAAAAATCGCTTGGTTCCAGTGCGTTGGCTCCAGGGATCTGAATAAGTGCGATAATGCCTACTGTTCATCTGTATGCTGCATGTACGCCATCAAGGAAGCGGTGATTGCAAAAGAACATGCGGGGGATAAACTGGATTGTTCCATCTTCTTTATGGACATGCGGACTCCAGGCAAGGAATTTGAAAGATTTTATGAAAACGCCAAAAAGAAAAGCGGCGTTAATTTCATCCGGAGCCGCGTACACACCATCAACCCGATGGGCGATACCGGAGATCTGGAACTGCGCTATGTCACGGAGAACGGGGAGTTAAAGGTCGAAGTATTTGACATGGTGGTGCTGTCCATCGGTCTTCAGACGCCGCCGGCCCTGGTGGATCTGGCCGGCAAGCTGGGCATTGAACTGACCTCCGGCAAATTCTGCAAAACAGACACATTCACGCCAGTGGCCACCTCCAAAGAGGGAATTTTTGTCTGCGGCGCATTCCAGGGCCCGAAAGATATCCCGCAGGCGGTGGTGGATTCCAGCGCGGCGGCTGCAGCGGCGGCTGAGCTGCTGTCGGAAGCCCGGAATACGAAAACCAAAACGGTTGAAGTGGTTTCTGAACGCAACGTGGTGGGCGAGCGCCCCAAAATCGGCGTTTTTGTCTGCGACTGCGGCATCAATATCGCGGGCGTGGTCAATGTCCCGTCCGTGGTTGAATATGCGGCCACCCTGCCCTATGTTGAGTTTGTCGCGGAAAACATGTTTTCCTGCTCCCAGGACAATCAGGACAATATGGCGAAACTCATCAAGGAAAAGGGGTTGAACCGTATTGTTGTGGCGGCCTGCACGCCCAAAACCCATGAGCCCCTTTTCCAGGAAACATTGCTGAACGCGGGCCTCAATAAATATCTCTTTGAAATGACCAATATCCGGAACCAGGATTCATGGGTTCATAAAAACAATCCGGACCTGGCGACCGCAAAGGCCAAGGATCTGGTGCGGATGGCGGTGGCCAAGGTGGCCCTCATGGAACCGCTCAAGGAAGTCGAACTGGCCATGAACCACACGGCCATGGTTATCGGCGGCGGGGTTTCCGGCATGACTGCCGCAAAAACCCTTGCCAATCAGGGGTTTAAAACCCATCTCATCGAACGGACGGAAAACCTGGGCGGACAGGCGTTAAATCTTTACCACACGGCCAAAGGTGAAAACATTCAGGAAAACGTGGACAAGATGATTGAATCCGTGACCACCGATCCAAACATCGCAATCCACTTGAACACGTCGCTCCAGCATGTGGACGGGTTCGTCGGCAATTTTGTCACCACCCTGGCATCCAACGGTGCGACAGAAACAATCGAACACGGTGTGGCCATTGTGGCGACCGGCGCGAAACCATTGACGCCGACGGAATACGATTACGGAAAGAGTCCCCGGATTCTGACCAGCCTTGAGCTGGACCAGAAAATGCTTCAAAAAGATCCGGCGATTGACCGCCTGAACGCTGCGGTTTTCATCCAGTGCGTGGGCTCAAGGGAACCTGAACGGCTCTATTGCTCAAGAGTTTGCTGCGCCCATTCCGTTGAAAATGCGCTGGAACTCAAAAAACGCAACCCGGACATGAATGTGTATATTCTGTACCGGGACATCCGGACCTACGGCGAAAAAGAATATCTCTACAAACAGGCGCGTGAAAAAGGAGTGATTTTTATTCGCTACGCCTTGGACAACAAACCGGTGGTGAGAGCCGGGGACGGCAATGTCACGGTTACGGTCACGGATCATGTGCTGGGACGGCCCATGGAACTGACCGTCGATATGGTGTGTCTTGCCACCGCCATTGTGCCCTATGCGGACGAGCAGCTCGCCAATTTCTTTAAAGTGCCCATGAATGAGGACGGATTTTTCATTGAAAAGCACGCCAAACTGGGGCCTTCTGAATTCGCCACCGACGGCACGTTCCTCTGCGGCATGGCCCATTACCCGAAACCCATCGACGAATCCGTGGCTCAGGCGAAAGCCGCCGTGTCCCGGGCCGTAACGCTTCTGTCCAAAGACAAGATTTTCAGCAGCGGCACCATCGCCGAGGTGGAAGTGATGAAATGCGCCTCCTGCGGGGTGTGCATGTCCATCTGTCCTTACAGCGCGCCGTCATTTGCTGAAACCGGACGGTTTGCAGGCAAAGCCCAGATAAACCCTGCCCTGTGCAAGGGGTGCGGCCTGTGTGTGGCTTCCTGCCGGTCCGGCGCCATCCACCTGAAAGGATTTGACACAGACCAGATCTTTTCCCAGATATTTGAGCTGGATGCGGCAATATGAATTTCAAGAATCATTATCCAGGTTTTAAGGAGATATAAATACAATGGCTGAAAACGAACCGAAAATACTGAGCTTTTTATGCAACTGGTGCGCTTACGCCGGCGGCGATCTGGCCGGTGTCAGCCGCCTGGAATCCCCCCCCAATATCCGGGTGATCCGGATCCCCTGCACCGGCCGCATGAGCCCGAAATTCATTCTGGCGGGCCTTAGACAGGGCGCGGATGCGGTATGGGTATCCGGGTGACACCCCGGCGAATGCCATTACCTGGAAGGTAATTATTACGCCCGCAGAAAATTCGCGCTTATGAAAAATTTGTTGGAACATACAGGCATTGAGCCGGGTCGACTTCAATTCTCATGGATATCTTCAGCGGAATCCACCAAATTTGTGGATGTCGTCAAGAAAATCACCAGTGAGGTGAAATCTCTGGATCCGAATAAAAAATATGTCAAAACCGAACCCAAGGTTGATTAAAATGACTGAATACACAGATAAAATACAGGAAATCGCCAAACGTCTGCTGGCTGAAGGCAAGGTTGAAATGGTGATCGGGTTCCGGAAAGGGACCGTCCCCATGATGAACCAGCCCCACTATGCGGCTTCAGCCGCTTCGGTGAATGAATTGATATGGGACAGCAACTGCGCGCTCAATCTTGCGAACTACGTCACCGATAAAAAAGGGACTATCGGCATTGTGGCCAAGGGTTGCGATTCCCGCAACCTGGTGACGCATATCGTTGAAAACAAGATCCGCCGGGAACAGCTTTATATCATCGGCGTGCCTTGCACCGGAATGGTGGATCACCGCAAAGTCAGCGCAATGGCCGGTGGAGAGATTCTTTCAATGGAGGAAGCCGGGGATGACTTAACGGTTTCAGGCCAGGGATTTTCCAAAAAAATTTCCAAAGCAGATGTGCTTCAGGAAAATTGCGCTTCCTGTACGCACCGCAACCCGGTGATCCATGACGAACTGATCGGGAATCCGGTGGCCGAGCAGACGGACGCGGATCCATATGCGTCGGTCCGACGGGTCGAGGACATGACGCCGGATGAAAAATGGAATTATTTTGAGAAACTCATCTCCCCCTGCATCCGCTGTTACGCCTGCCGTAACGCATGCCCCCTGTGCTACTGCCCCACCTGTTTCGTGGATGAATCCAAGCCTCAGTGGGTGGGCAAAAGCCAGGACGCCATTGACGTGCGGACATTTCATCTGCTCCGTGCCTATCACTGTGCGGGCCGATGCACGGATTGCGGCGCATGTGAGAGAGCCTGCCCCATGGGCATCAAAATCCGGGAATTCACCAAAAAATTAAATAAGGACTGTCAGGAACTTTATGGCTGGGAGGCCGGTCTGACACTGGACCAACGGCCGCCCCTGGATTCCTTTAAAACGGATGACCCGCAGGAATTCATCAAGTAACTTGCAGATCAACCATTTCGTCAGCACCATTTAAATTTGACAAGGGCAAATATTATGACGCTCATCAAAATTGATCGCCAAACATGGGCCGATGGCATCGAAAAAGCAAAATTGGCTTATCGTGTGTTTGGCCCCGTAAAAGAAAAAAATGACCACGAGTTTAAACAATTAGATAAAGGCGAAATGCCGGATTTTAGCCTTCAGAACACCCGGTTGTCCCCAAAGGCCATCGTATATCCCCAGTCCCAGATCATGCTGACCTACAGCCTGGACGAGAGCCGGGATGACTGCCGCATCATGAAGGAAGTGGAAAACGTCACGGCCCCCCAACTGGTTCTCGGCATCCGGCCCTGTGACGCCCTGGCGTTTCCCATTGTCCGCCGAAATTTCGATTCGCCTGAATATCAGGATACTTACTGGATCAAAGCCTATGAGGCCACCACATTTGTCGGCTTGGCCTGCAATGCCGCCTGCTCCACCTGTTTCTGCACATCCGCTGGAACCGGGCCGTTCGGCGAAACCGGTCAGGATATTCTCCTGATGCAGGATGGCGACGCCCTGTATGCAAAGATTCTTACACCCAAAGGGGAAGCCCTGGCGGCGTCCATGGGATGGAGCAAGCCCGCCGAACCGGATGCCGCCGGTAAACTGGATGCTTTGAAAACCAAAGCGGAAGCCAGTATCACCGCATCTGTCAGCACTGACAAACTCAAGGATAAAATACTGCTGGAGCTCTATGGCGCTCCGTTCTGGGAGGAAGAGGCTTTTTCCTGCATCAACTGCGGCACCTGCACGTATGTCTGCCCCACCTGCTGGTGCTTTGACGTTCAGGACGAGACCCACGGTTTATCGGGTGTGCGGATGCGAAACTGGGACAGTTGCATGTCCCCTCTCTTTACCATTCATGCTTCAGGCCACAATCCCAGAACCCAGAAATATGAACGTGTGCGGCAGCGGTTCATGCATAAATTAAAATATTATGTGGACAAATACGACAAAGGGATTCAGTGCGTGGGGTGCGGGCGATGCATCCGAATGTGCCCGGTCAATATCGACATCCGAAGAATCTGCGATAAAATGAACCGCTTTGATGCCAAAAGCTGCGCCTGCGACATTGCGTCGTCATAACAAAGGGGGTTACCGTGCAAAATCCATATTTACCATATCCGGTGAGAATTGATGAAATCATCACCGAAACCGAAGATAAAAGCCTCAAAACATTTAAATTCGTCTTTATCAATCCGGACGATGAAAAGAAATTCGCCTATGAATCCGGACAATTCGGAGAGCTTTCCATTCCTGGCCTGGGGGAAATCCCCATCGGCATCGCCTCTTCCCCCATGGAAAAAGGGTTTATCAAATTCACCGTGTTTAAAACCGGAAAAGTCACCTCCTATCTTCACGCCATGAAAGTGGGCGATATTATGGGCGTGCGGGGGCCGCTCGGCCATCCCTTTCCATGGGAAACCCTGCAAGGCAAAAACATTGTGATTATCGGCGGCGGATTTGCGTTCACCACGCTCCGGTCATCCATCATCAGCATTCTCGATCCGGCCAACAGGTCGAAATTCAAAGATATCCACGTTATTTACGGTGCGCGGTCACCGGGCATGCTGCTGTATAAAGATGAACTCCAGGCATGGGCCCAGCGGGATGATATTCACATGAACATTACGGTAGACGGCACCAATGACCCCAACTGGAAATTTCTGACCGGGTTCGTGCCCACCATTACCGAACAAAAAGCCCCTCCCGGAAGCCCGGACACCTATGCCATCGTCTGCGGCCCGCCCATCATGATCAAATTCACCCAGCCGGTCCTAGACAATCTGGGATACAGCCATGACAATATCATCATGTCTCTGGAAAACCGGATGAAATGCGGCATCGGCATCTGCGGACGGTGCAATATCGGGAAATCGTTTGTCTGCAAGGATGGGCCGGTATTCACCCTGTCGCAGCTCAATAATATGCCCAAAGAATATTGATAACATTGTGAGACAGCATTTTGTCCGCTGGGATAATTGCCATCAGGATGAATTATGAGATAAATTCCATAATTTTGCTGTTGACAAAATATTCATGCTCATATATTTAAAAAATTTACTGTAAACTTAATAACAGGCCTAAGAGAAGCCAAGACCATACAATTTTAATTTTTAGAAGGAGGGATATTTCATGGCTGTAGTCGAATTTGAGGGTCAAAAATTTACCGTGGATGAAGACGGATTCATTGAAGATTTTACGACATACAACGAAGCCTGGGTACGATATGTCAAAAAAGAAGAAGGCATTGATGAATTAAATGAAGAGCATTGGAAGGTCATTAATGTTCTGCAGGATTACTACAAGAAAAACGGCATCGCACCGATGGTTCGTATCCTTTCCAAGCTGACCGGTTTCAAACTGAAGCACATTTATGAGCTGTTCCCGTCAGGACCGGGCAAAGGCGCCTGTAAAATGGCTGGCCTTCCGAAACCGACCGGTTGCGTATAATTATCACCTCTTCCCCAATGGTAAAATCTTTAGAAGAAGCCCTGCCAAAAAAGCAGGGCTTCTTCTATTTTGCCCGGACCATCATCATCGCCCTTTTCACAATAACTAAAAATGCAAGTCATTGATAATATTGATAAATCAATACTCAACCGCATCCAGTCCAATTTCCCCGTTTCACCGAGGCCTTTTCTGGATATCGCCAACGAACTCCATCTATCCGAAGATGAAACCCTTCTCCGGGTTCAGCGCCTGAAAACAATCGGCGTTATCCGGAGAATCGGGGGCAACTTTGTGCCCGGCAAACTGGGGTATGCCAGCACCCTGTGCGCGGCCAGCGTTCCGGAACACGCCATTGAAAACTTTGCAGACGTGGTGAACAGTTACCCAGGCGTCACCCACAACTATGTTCGGGGAAATAATTACAATGTATGGTTCACCTTTATTGCGCCTTCCATGCCGCTGATTCGCCGCTATCTTGAAGAAATTTCATTAGAAACAGGGATATCGGATATCCTCAACCTTCCGGCGACCCGGGTTTTTAAAATCAGGGCCCATTTTAATCTATAATCCGCAACCGATGCGAAACAATATCCGAGTAGCCGCCGTAACCATGCATTCCAGTGTGGGTGAAACCGTCCTAAACCTCCAGAAGATGGAACAATGGATTATGGCGGCCATAGAAAGTCAGGCAGCCATGATCTGTTTCCCGGAAATGTCCATCACCGGTTATCATGCCCGGGAGCCGATGGACCGGTTTGCGGAAACCATTCCCGGGCCTTCCACCCATTTCTTGCATCGCATCGCCCAAAAAACCGGCATCACTATTCTGGCGGGACTGGCTGAAAAAGATGCGGCGGGGCGCCATCACGCCGGCCATGTGATTATAACCCCCGCCGGCGTCGCCGGATGCTACCGGAAAATTCATCTGGGACCGCTGGAAGAGCCCTTTTTCACCTCTGGAGACAAGATTTCCATATTTGAAACGCATGGCACCAGATTTGGGATTCAACTCTGTTATGACGCCCATTTCCCGGAACTTGCCACGGTTATGGCGCTTAAAGGCGCGGAAATAATTTTTATGCCCCATGCGTCCCCCCGAAACACACCAGCGGAAAAACTGCGTTCCTGGATGCGGCATCTGCCCGCGAGGGCTTATGACAACAGCTTGTTTGTGGTGGCATGCAACCCCTGCGGAGACAATGGAAAAGGCCTTTCATTTCCCGGCGCGGCAGTCGCCATCAGCCCTTCCGGAGACGTTTTGCAATCGTGTTCAGGGGATGGGGAGCAAATGATTGTGGTTGATTTAAAAGCAGATGTTCTGGAAGGCGTCCGGAGCCATCGCATGAAATATTTTCTGCCCAACCGGACGGTGATTGTCAAGCAAGTTGTCGCCTCGGAAAATAAAAAAAACAGCTAAACGCTCTTCTAAAAAAAATGGGT
>DAIEHU010000107.1 GCA_027353395.1 Desulfobacteraceae bacterium | reverse complement strand
CCGGCCGCCCCCGCTCCACCCGGTTGACAGGAGTTCCCCGGAGTCTCCCCGACGCATCAAAAAAACAGATCCCGTCTCCGGCATGAAACGGTTCGTTTTCATGATGCATATCAAAAAAATCCTTGCCCAGAGACGTGACGGCCCCCATGCGCTTTCCCATGGATTTGGGGGTCGTGAGGGCCGCCATGCCAAGATTCCGGCCCGTAAGAAAATAAGTGGTGAACCCCCGGTTGAAGGTTCTTTCCGGATCCGGCGTAAAATTCAGACTACAGTCTCCGGAAGACGCGCGCCCCATACCGTATTTTGTCAAAACCGCATCCAGCCGCTTGCGATAATGCCCGACCACATTGGTCACATAGGCCTGATCTTTCAGCCGCCCTTCGATTTTAAACGAAGTAATGCCCGCCTCAAGCAGGCCGTTCAGATGATCGGACAGGTTGAGGTCTTTTAATGAGAGCAGATGGACGTCTTTTACGATAATTTTGCCGGTTCCGTCCCGCAACGAATACCGGCGGCGGCAGGGCTGGGCGCAGGCCCCACGATTGGCGCCGCGGCCGCCGATGGCATGGCTTAGATAACACTGCCCGCTGTATCCCACACACAAGGCCCCGTGCACGAAACATTCGAGTTCAACCGATGTTTCGCTGCGAATGGCCGCAATCCCGGCAAGTGACAATTCCCTTGCAAGAATCACACGCGAAAACCCGGCGGCTTCCAGAAACGCCACCCGTTCCGGGGTATGGTTGTGCATCTGGGTGCTGGCGATAAGGGGGATATCCGGCAAGTCCATTTCAAGAAGACCGGCATCCTGAATGATCACACCGTCAATCCCGGCATGGGAAAGATCATGGATCAACCGCCCGGCCGCAGGCAGTTCCGCGTCATGGAAAATCGTATTGACCGTGGCGTAGACCCGGCCCCAGTATTTATGGGCGTACCGGCACAAGGCTTCAATATCCTGAATGCTGTTGCCGGCTTTTTCCCTGGCTCCGAAACGGTTTGCACCGATATAGACCGCATCCGCCCCGCAATTGATGGCGGCCATGCCGATAGCCGCATTTCCGGCCGGGGCCAGAAGTTCTATCCGGACTGCGGGCCGGTCAATTTTTTCCGCCATTATCAGAACCGCTCAATCAGCTTGTCGATCAAAAACGAGCTTTCCCGGATGGCCTGTTCGCCGAACGGGCCGAACCAGGCGGCCACTTTTTTAAATTCCGCTTCAAAAACCGCCTTGTCCCCGGTTTCCAGCATGCCAAGATTCCGGCCGAGGCTTTGTATAAATTCCTTGAGCAAGGCCCGGCGTTCCGGAGTTGCAAAAATGATTTCCGCATAAAGGCCCGGGTCCTGGGCAAACAAACGGCCCACCATGCCCAGTTCCAGACGATAGATGGGGCTTGAAAATTCCAGGGTCCGGGCCAGGGGAATATTTTTCGAGGCCAGGAACTGGCCAAAACAAAACGTGGCGAAATGCCGCAGGGCCTGAACAAATTCCATGATCTGATCATGTTCGTCCGCTGTCGCGGCCACAATAATCGATCCCCAGGTGGAAAGCTGATCGATCACCCATTGACATGCCGCGTCATCACGGCCCGCGCATGCCACCACTATCTGCTTGTCCAGGGTGGAGGTGGTGGGCCCGAAGAGCGGATGCAGCCCCAGTACTGGCCCGGAATGGGCATACAGCATGGCGGCCAGAGGCTTTTTTTTAATACTGGTGATATCACACAGCACCGCCCTGGACGGCAGATACGGGCCAATGCGGTGAATAATCCCGGGCGTCTTGTCAATGGGAACGGAAATCATCGCAAGATCAATGCCGTCGCACAATTTGGCCGCATCTTCCCAGTCGCGGCTGCCCATGGACCGGACCACGTATCCCGCGCCCTTGAACCAGTCCGTAAAATACCGGCCCATCTCCCCGCCCCCGCCGACAATCAGCACGGTGGCGCCTGGCCGCACGCCTTTACGGGCCATCTGGCCGTTCTGCTCGATTCGTGAGCGGTGGATGATAATCCGGTATAATTCCTCGATGAAATCCGGACATAAACCCGCGTCCCGGGCCTGCTGCCGCCGGGCGGAAATCAAATCTTCCTCCCGGGCAGGATGATAGACTTGCAGGTTGTGCGCTTTTTTCAATGCCACCACCCGGTCCACCTGCTTCTGACGTTTTGACAGCAATTCAACGATCTCCTGGTCAATGGCGTCAATGCCCTTTCGCAAATCATTCAACGCGGACTGACACCCAGGGGAAACCTCAGTCATATTATTGTATCCTTTATTTTTTGTGGAGGCTGTGCCGATGAACGTTCCATTTTCCGTGTGCGTCGCTCTCGCGGCTGGGGTATTCTATATCTGAAACCGGTTTTTATCAATACCGAATCCCCGGTTTTCCAGTGTCTATTCATAATTATTATTTATTAATAATATCAAGCTATTTAATATTTAGTCCCTTGACTTTGCACACGATTTTGGATAAAATTTCAATATTACGGCAATCAATTTATCATTAATGAAAATGGATATCTCCATGCAACAACCCCCGCACACTGAAAAATCGCCGGTTGAACTGGCGGCCCGCGATCTGTTTAATTTCGCCGTTGCCCGCGAGGATATTAAAGCCGTTGTGGCGGCCCTGCATCCAAATGCCCAAACCCCTCGCCACACCATTGAATATGAACTGGCCATACTGAAAATCATCAGCGTGGGCTGGAGCCTCGCTTATTTTCTGGAACACAGCCCCCATAAAACCCGGCTTGCCGAAAACTTCTGGGCCGCCATCCGGGAATTCTCCCAAACCATTTCCAGCGCCACTGGATTAATGACCGGCCAGGACATTGATTATTTTCAGATTCTAAAAGACCGTCTGAACACTTATGTCACGGCCATGAACGAAAGACCGGAAGCAAAAGAACCGGCGGCGGTCATGGGTCCGGAATTCGCCCGAACCTGCGGCGTTGCGGATGACGTGTTCACTGTCATGGCTGGAGCGCGGTTGTTTATCGGCACTACCGGGCGCGTCAAGGCCTATTTGGAGGAAGTCAAATTAAGATAGGCGCGGGGGCCGCGGGATTCCAAAATCAAAATAGGAGGTAGCCATGTTTTTAGTTATCCTTTCGCTTGTATTCATTGCCGCAGGCATTGTTGTCTGGATCGCCGGAAGCATCGTCAACCGCCGCGCCGCCGGACAACAGGACAAAATCCGGAAAAAAAGATACCGCCGTATGGCCGAAAAGATGGGAACCGCCGCCCGTATCATCTTTATTCTGGCTGCGGTGTCCTTTATTTTTGGATTTATATTGCTTCAAGGATCGCAAATGGAATAAAAATAAACGGATCACCCCATCAACAGCACAATCTATATTTTAAGGAGGAAAAATTATGGCCAGTTTAAAAGGCACCCGAACCGAAAAAAACCTGCTCACCGCTTTTGCCGGTGAATCCCAGGCCCGCAACCGCTATACCTATTTCGCGGGAGCGGCCAGGAAAGAAGGCTATGTTCAGATTGCCGATATTTTTGAAGAAACCGCAAATCAGGAAAAAGAACATGCCAAACGGTTTTTCAAATTTCTTGAAGGCGGCGATGTGGAGATCATTGGCGCGTTTCCTGCCGGCGTGATCGGCGCCACTCTGGAGAATCTAAAGGCGGCGGCGGCGGGCGAGCATTATGAACACACCTCCATGTATCCGGGATTTGCCAAAATCGCCCGGGAAGAAGGGTTTGACGCCATCGCTCTGGTGTTTGACATGATTTCCGTGGCGGAAAAACAGCACGAAAAACGTTACAATGACCTGGCCGCCAATATCGCTGCTGGCCGGGTGTTCAAACGGACCCCGGCCACCAAATGGCGGTGCCGCAACTGCGGATACATCCATGAAGGCGAAGAAGCCCCGCAATCGTGCCCGGCCTGCGCCCATCCCCAGGCCTATTTTGAACTGCTGGGGGAGAACTGGTAGAAGCACCTACAAATTGTGAATTGAATGCCGTTTGTGTTTACGGAAATTTTGAATTTCGGGAGGGCGCAAAGCCCTCCCTTTCTATTTGGCGGGGTTGCTGAAATAATGTTTGAACGCTCCGTGAAAGCCGTTTATTCTTTATCTGGTTTTGCTGAGACAGCTATGAAACCGGGACGGACTGTCTCAAAAAATCCTTAAGTCACGGGGAGTTAAAATGCCCAAATACATATGCGGCATCTGTTCATTTGAATTTGATGAAGAAAAAGAAGGCATAAGCTGGAGTGATCTCCCTGCAAGCTGGATCTGTCCAGTGTGCGGCGCTCCCAAATCCGCTTTTCAAAAACGCGACGGAACCGTACTTCAACCGGGCAATAACGTTCCAGACCACCCGCCGGAAATTCAAGTTAACAATACCTCATCCGCCCCTAAAACGGTCTCCGATCTGATGGTGGAGACCATGATCCACTGGGGCGTCAACCGGGTATTCGGCATGGTGGGCCATTCCAATTTAGGCTTGGCAGAGGCTATCCGAAAGCAGTGCGATCTGGGAAAGGCTGAGTTTATCGGCATCCGGCACGAAGGGGCCGCCGCATTCGCCGCATCCGCATACGGCAAGCTCACCGGAAAACCGGCTGCCGCACTCGCCATCGCCGGGCCTGGAGCCACCAATCTCCTGACCGGATTGTGGGATGCCCACCTGGATCGGGTTCCGGTTCTCGCCCTCACCGGCCAGATAGACATCCAGGTTTTGGGGCCCGGCGCATTTCAGGAAGTGAATTTATCTGCTGCCTTTGACGCCGTGGCCGGCTGGAGCCAGACGGTTCTTTCGGAATCCCGGCACTCTGAGCTCATGAGCCTTGCCCTGAAAAACGCCATTCTTAACCGGAACGTGTCCCACCTGATTTTTCCAAACCAGGTTCAGGACATGACGGCTTCAAATGATGAATCCGCGGATACCCCGGCAGGGCGGCTGCCGCTCATGGAAATCCGTCCGCCGGAAAACGCCGTCTCACAGGCGGTTGAACTGATGCGCCAGGCCGAACGGCCGGTCATGATTGTGGGATATGGAGCCCGGCGCTGCATGACTTCCGTCATGAATCTTGCTGAAAGCCTCCGTCTGCCCGTGATCACCACATTCAAGGCAAAAGGCCAGGTTCCGGACACCCATCCCTTGGCCTGCGGGGTTGTGGGTTTGAGCGGTACGCCCATCGCCGCCCATTTTATGAACCATTCGGACCTGCTGATCGTTCTGGGCGCGACGTTTTCAAAACATACCGGGATACTTAAAACCAAGCCCACCATCCAGGTGGATTTCGATCCCATGATGCTGGGAAAATTTCATTCAATCACCGTCCCGGTATGGGGTGAAATCGCCGCCACCGCCGCCATCCTGCTGGACAAATCGCAAGGATACCGGCCCCGCTCCGACCCGCGTTCTGAAATCGCGGCCCTTTGGGCCAACTGGCGGGAAGAGAAACAGAGACGCGCCCGGGAAAACCGGGGGAACGGCATCAGTTCAGCAAACCTGTTCGCCGCCATGTCCCGGCAAACCCCCGATAATGCCGTTATCACGGTGGATGTGGGCAACAACACCTATTCCTTCGGCCGGTATTTTGAAAGCCGGGCGCAAAGCGTCATCATGTCCGGATACCTGGGCTCCATCGGATTCGGCTTTCCTGCGGCCATGGGGGCATGGGCCGGCGCGCCGGGCCGTCCCATCGTCGCGATCACAGGAGACGGCGGATTCGGGCAGTATATGGGAGAATTGACAACCGCCGTGAAATATCATATGCCCATCAAACACATATTGCTCAACAACCGGGAACTGGGAAAAATCACCAAGGAACAGCGGGCCGCCCACAAACCCGTCTGGTCCACAGCCCTTCACAATCCGGATTTCGCAAAATTTGCCGAAAACTGCGGGGCTTTGGGCATACGGGTGACGGATCCCGCACGGCTCGATGATGCGCTATGCGAAATATTCCGGCATGACGGCCCGGCCATGCTGGAAGTGATGACCGACCCGGAGCTGATTTAGGGGAAATAGATGATGCAATTTACCGAAATTCTTTATGATAAAAAAGACGGCGCGGCGCGGATCACCATCAACCGGCCCGAAAAATACAATGCCTGCACCCCGGCAACGATTTACGAGCTGACTTTAGCGTTTACCGATGCATGGGTGGACCGTTCCGTGGGCGTGGTTGTTCTGACCGGGGCTGGAGAAAAAGCCTTCTGCACCGGCGGGGACCAGTCCATCCGCGAACCGGGCGGCTATGCCGGAACTGTCGCCGCCCTTCCCCTGGAAGTAGGCTGGCAGCAAGTCAGCGCCCTGATCCGCACCATCCCTAAACCGGTCATCGCCCGGGTCAACGGATACGCCATCGGCGGCGGGCATGTTTTTCATGTGGTGTGCGATTTTTCCATCGCATCCGATAAAGCGACATTCGGGCAGGCCGGCCCAAGGGTGGGAAGTTTTGATCCGGGATTCGGCACCGGGGATCTGGTCCGTGCGGTGGGAATTAAAAAAGCAAAGGAAATCTGGTTCTTATGCCGCAAATACTCGGCTGGTGAAGCCCTGAAAATGGGGCTCGTCAACGCGGTGGTTCCCCATGACCAGCTCGATGCGGAAGTGGACAAATGGTGTGCGGAGATTCTGGCGAAAAGCCCCACGGCTTTAAAAATGCTCAAATACGCGTTTCACGCGGAAACCGACGGGGTGTTCGGCATCACGAACCTGGGCGTCGGCGGTTTAAGCCTGTTTTACGACACCGAAGAGTCCCTGGAAGGACGGAACGCGTTTATGGAAAAACGGCCGCCCGAATTTTCAAAATTCAGAAAATGACGAATTCATTTTCTATTATATTCTACTGGAGAAACACCTATTATGTTTGAATTAAAAGAAAAAATAGCCGTTGTGACCGGCGGCGCAAGAGGAATCGGCAAAGGCATTTGTGAGACACTGGCAAAACAAGGGGCATGGGTGGTGATCGCTGACCTGCTGGCGGAAGAAGCGGCTGCGACCGCGGCGGAAATCACCCGTTTAGGCGGAAAGGCCATGGCGGTGAAGACGGACATTACCGATCTTATGTCCGTTCAGGCCATGGTCAGCACCATAAAGGATACCATCGGGCCTGTGGATATTCTGGTCAACAACGCCGGATGGGACCGGATGAAGCCGTTTTTGAAAACCGCGCCGGATTTCTGGAATCGGGTGATGGATATCAATTTTAAAGGGGTGCTGAATACCATCTATGCGGTGGCCCCCGGCATGATTGAACAAAACAGCGGCAAAATCATCAATATCGCATCGGACGCGGCCCGGGTGGGCAGCACCGGTGAATCCGTCTATTCCGGCGCCAAAGGCGCGGTCATTTCATTTTCCAAAACCATGGCCAGGGAACTGGCCCGCAACCGGATCAATGTGAACGTGGTCTGCCCCGGACCCACCCCGACGCCGCTCCTGGACGACATGAAAGCCGAAGATGCGTTTGCGGACAAAATCCTGTCCAGCATGGACAAAATAATTCCCTTAAAACGCATGGGAACCGCGGAAGATATCGCCCATGCCGTGGTTTTTTTCGCATCAGCCGAAGCGGATTTTATCACCGGCCAGGTGCTGAGCGTCAGCGGCGGACTGACCATGGCCGATTGATCCGGCCGTCACAACCGTTCCAGAACTTATTCCATTTTGCATTCAAGATGACATCAAGGCGGAAAGAAGAAGGCGACGCAGGCTTACTGCTTGTAAGTTGAGGAGCCGACGACGCCAACGCAGATGCCGCTTGAATGCGAATTGGAATCAGGCGTGCAGATACGCTTCAATGATCCGGCATGCCTTTATGGAGCCCCCTTTTTTCTCTTCCATATATCTTGCGGCGGCTCTCCGGCGGGATGGACAGGATGCGGGATGATTCAACTGGCGCACCAGTTCTCCTGCAACGGCGTTCCCGTCAGCGGTTTTGATGGCGAGTCCCTGCTTGAAAACATCGTCCCCCACCCATGCGAAATTGTCCCAGAACGGGCCGATCACCGGAATGATGCCGTGTATCATGGGTTCTAAGAAATTCTGCCCCCCCAGCGGCGCGAGGCTTCCCCCGACGAATACGGCGGCTGCCAGCGCGTAGGCATGGTTCAATTCTCCGAAG
>DAIEHU010000106.1 GCA_027353395.1 Desulfobacteraceae bacterium | reverse complement strand
CAGTGCGTTTAAACCGGTATTTCCGGCCAAAGACCGACGTGACCGAGCAAAAGGAACAATTATGAGGGCATCCCCGGGACGTGGTGATGATGGGCGGAATATTTTTGGGCGTCACCTTTGAAGAAAGCAGAAAATCCGGAGACGGCATGGACTTATAATCCACACGATCCGAAGGCCCCGTGTAATGAATTTCGCCATCCGGGCGTTTAAACGCGATTCCCCGGACATTTTCAAAAGGTGTTTTGTTTTCCATGGCCGCCAAAAGCGCCGGAAGCGAACCTTCCCCTTCGCCAAGCACCACCACATCGCAATGGCAAATGGCTTCTCCGGGCATGAACGTCACATGGGGGCCGCCCATAACCACCGCCACCTGGCGGCTTTTCAAACGATCCGCCAGGCAATAAGCTTCCTCAATGGTGCTTGAAAGCGATCCGATGCCCACCACATCATAGGCTTCAAGATTCTGTTCTTCAAGTTCCGACAGGGCGTGAATAAAAATATCCACCTGATATCCCAGTTGTTTCAGCACGGCCCCCAGAGTGGCGACCCCGGCCCTGGGCAGACAGGCGCGGCTATAGACATGGGTGGACTTTGAAATGGCTTCCACAAGCGCAATTTTCAGATGCGGCATAACAGAAATTCCTTTTTGGATGTTTAAAAAATGCCATGAATACCGGGAAGAAGCACGACATACGGATAGAAGAGAGGGGCTGGAATATCCTTCCGCAGAGGCAGGGGAGAGGTATATGACGTTTTTTATATGATATCGCGTATATCTTGCAACTCAAACAAATACGGCGTCGCATCGCCATCCGATACGCCAGGTAGCGGCATGCTCCTTTTGACCCGCGCATGTCAGCAATTAATTGCTTGAGAGTTTCGATATTTTTGATAATGTTTGTTTATATACATCATTCACGCCAAGCACAAGACAATTCCACGCCACGCATCGACGCAGAGAACCTAAAGGAGGGTAACATGAAGCAGGTGATCAGTATCAGTCTGGGATCAAGCGCCAATAATTATGAATTTCAATCCACATTTCTGGGCCAGAAATTCACCATCCGGCGATTCGGCACCAACGGCGACTATGACAAAGCGGTGGACCTGTTGATTCAGCTTGACGCCGAAACCGACGCCTTCGGCCTGGGGAGCGTCAAGCTGCCATCCCCCAACAAACACGGCAAACTGATGAATCTGGCGTCCAGCCTCGTGGATTATGTGCGGGATGATTCCGTCAAAATCGCCAAACTGCGCTCCCGGCTAAAGGCTCCGGTCACCACCGGCGACCAGCTCCTGAACGTGGCCCATGAATGGGCCATCCGGTCTCTCCAGTTTGAATACAACGGATATTTTAGCAACTCCCGCGTGCTGTTTCTCTCCGGCATGACCCACTACCGCATGGCCGCCACCATGGCCGAATTCACTGAAAACCTCACGTTCGCGGACCCGGTGCTGGACAACGGCATTTCCAAATTTCTGCATTCCTTCAAAGAATTGGATCTCTACGGCAAGGGCGCGCATGACATCCTGAAATGGGTGCCGGGCAAGCGGCTGGTCTCCTCCGCCCTGCCGCTGAAAAAATGGAACAGCTATATCATGCGCAAGGCCATGCAGAACGCCCATGTGATTGTGGTGCCCTACCACAATTTCTACGATTATGTGGGCGACTGCACGCCGGAAGAGTTGGGGGGCAAGACCATCATCACCACCACCGCCTACGACGACCGGATCCAGTTCCTGAAAAACCAGGGCGCGGACGTGATCATCGACACCACCCCGAAACTGCTCAAGCAGGTGGTGGGGGTCAATGTGCTGGAAGCCTTGGTGATCGCGGCCTTAGATAAAAAGAAACACCGGATCACGGATGAAGAAATGCTGGAACTCTTCAGCAGCACCAAGACCGGCATCCGCCCGAGGCTCATCTATACATCCGGAAAGCCAAAACAAATCAGCCGGTTTGCTTTCGTAATCCATCCCCTGTCCCAGGAACAGTTCAAGCTGGAAAAAACCGTCAAACCGTTTATCAAGATACCGGGGGCCGTGGATGCGGTGGAAAAGGTGGTGGCCTATGCCCCGCCCTGGGTGTATTCCAAGGTGACGGGCATCAAATCCCCCACCGGGGCCGAAGCCGAGGGATGGCTGATTACCGTGGGCGGCACGCCCAAACAGATGATGTCCCATTCCCCGGAATTCACTTACAAACGGCTCCTCATGGCCGCCCGGATGGCCAAGCGCCTGGGAGCGCAGATCATGGGCCTGGGGGCGTTCACCAAGGTCGTGGGCGACGCCGGCGTTACGGTGGCGAAAAAGGCGGATATTCCCATCACCACCGGGAACTCCTACAGCGCGTCCGGGGCCTTGTGGGCTGCTGCGGATGCGGTCCGCCGCATGGGGTTGATCGAAATTGAGGGGGGAAAAAAAATCAAGGGGAAAACCATGGTGTTTGGCGCTACCGGGGCTATTGGTTCGGTATGCAGCCGTCTTCTGGCCATGGCGTTTGACGAGGTGTACCTGTGCGGACGCAACATCATCAAGCTCATGACCCTCAAGGAATCGATTCTCGCCGAGAGCCCGAACGTGAAAATCCATACCGTGGTGAACCCGGACAAATATCTGGAAGACATGGATGTGATCGTCACCGCCACATCCGGAATGGGAAAAACCATTCTTGACATCACCAAGGTCAAACCCGGCTGCGTGATCACCGACGTGGCCCGGCCGCTTGATCTGTCACCGGAAGACGTGGCCAAACGGCCGGATGTGCTCGTTATTGAATCCGGCGAAATCCTGTTGCCGGGCGAACCGAAAATGAAGGATATCGGCCTGCCGCCCAAAGTCGCCTATGCCTGTCTTGCGGAAACCATCGTGCTGGCCCTGGAACGCCGGTTTGAGGTGTTCACCATCGGACGGGACATTGAATGGGAAAAAGTCAAAACCATTTATAAAATGGGCCTCAAGCATGGCATGAAACTGGCCGCCATTTCAGGGGTCAATGGCGTGTTCACGGATGAGGATATTGTCAGAGTCCGGGATCTGGCCCTTGAGGCGCGGGCAAACCGGGTATCATCCGTTCAAAAAGAAAGCGCACCGGAATAACCGCCGCCTGTTCCATTCACACATGTTTTTCCCGGCTGATCCGGGCGAGGAGACCTATGTTGAAATCGTTTCAGGAATTAAAAAAATTGGAACCGGGCCTGGAGTATCTGGGCATCCGCAACATCAAAAAAGCCCACTGGAACCTGTGTTCCCCCAAATTGTATGAACAGGCAACCAAAAGAGGCGAGGGCGTCATGTCCCATCTGGGGCCCCTGGTGGTGGTGCGGCCCATCGAGTCCCCCATCAGCACGGGCCGGGCACCCAACGACAAGTTCATCGTCCGAGATGAAAACACGGAAGACAAAATCAACTGGGGCAAGGTCAATGTCGGCTATGACCCGAAAAAATTCGATTATCTGTTTGAGCGCCTCAAGGCCTATATGCAGGACCATGAAATATTTATTCAGGATGTATATGCGGGCGCGGCCCCGGCTTACCGGCTGCCCATCCGCGTCATCACCGAATACGCCTGGCAGTCGCTGTTTGCCAGGAACCTGCTGATCCGAGTCCGGGACATAAGCGAACTATCTAATTTCAAACCGGAATTCACAGTCATTGCCATGCCGAAATTTCTGGCCAACCCGGACCTGGACGAAATTTCGTCAGACACATTTATTATGGTCAATTTCACGAAAAAACTGGTGCTCATCGGGGGCACCTATTATGGCGGGGAAATTAAAAAATCCGTATTCACGGCCTTAAATTACCTCCTGCCCCAGAAAAACGTGCTGTCCATGCATTGCAGCGCCAATATAGGCCAAAAAGGCGACACGGCCCTGCTGTTCGGGCTCTCAGGCACCGGGAAAACCACGCTGTCGGCAGATTCACGGCGGGCGCTAATTGGAGATGACGAGCACGGCTGGTCTGATGACGGAATTTTTAATTTCGAGGGCGGGTGCTACGCCAAGGTAATCCGCCTGTCAAAGGAAGCGGAACCGGAGATTTATGAAACCACCCGGAAATTCGGCACCATTCTGGAAAACGTGGTGTATGACGATGAAACCCGGCTGGTGAATTTGGATGACGACAACATTACGGAAAACACCAGGGCCGCCTATCCTCTGACCCATTTGGCCAATATCGTTAAAGAAGGCGTGGGGCCCCACCCGAAAAACATCATCTTTCTGACCGCCGATGCGTTCGGTGTCCTGCCGCCCATATCCCGGCTCACCCTGGAGCAGGCCACCTACCATTTCCTTCAGGGCTATACCGCCAAGGTGGCGGGCACCGAGGCGGGCGTCACCGAACCCAAGGCCACGTTCAGCACCTGCTTCGGCGCGCCGTTCATGCCCCTGCACCCATCCGAATACGCAAGACTCCTGGCCCAAAAAATCAGGCAGCACAATGCGGCCTGCTGGCTCGTCAATACCGGATGGACCGGCGGGCCTTATGGCTCGGGAAAACGGATTTCCATCAAATACACCCGGGCGCTCTTAAATGCGGCCCTGGACGGCCAGCTCGATCAAGTCGAATTTATTCAGGAACCGTTTTTCAGCCTCAGTGTGCCGGCATTCTGCCCCGGCGTTCCCTCCGAAATACTGATGGCCCGGAACACCTGGCCCGACAAAGCCGCCTATGATGCCAAAGCGACCCATCTGGCGGGGCTCTTTGCGGAAAATTTCAAACAATATAAAAAGTTTATATCGGAATCCGTGTATTGCGCGGGGCCAAAGGGAATATCGTGAAAGCGGTTTTTACCCATTAGGATAAGGTTGTTCCCATGCGTGCCAATGATTTGGCCATCGAGGAATTGTTAAAAATCGATCCTGAAAAAGGGTTTCCCCTGTTCGGTTCCCACCGGATCATGGTGACGGGTATTTTCGCCCTGAGGCGATTCGGCGACGATCTCAACCAGGGCTTGGGCTTTGAAGGAATGAGCCGGCTGCTGGCGCGCCTGGGCTATGAAAACGGACTGACGGCCGCCACAGTGATCGCTGATATGTATGATTTTGATTCCCGGCGGGAATGGTTTCTCGCCGGCAAGGTTCTCATGCGCATGGCCGGGGTTGTGGACTTGGAGATCCTGGAATGGGAATACCATGAGGCGCAAAACCGGGTCCGGTTTAAGGGCATTTGGCATGATTCGTTCGAGGCGGTCAATTTTCGCGCCCAAATGCCCGAGCCGAGTCCTCAGCCAATTTGCAATCTGTTGACCGGGCTATTGAGCGGTTATGCCTCCGGCGTGTTTGGCCGGGAAATTTTTGTCCGGGAGACCACCTGTGAGGCGCACGGGGATAAGGTTTGCACCTTTGAGGGGCGATCCCTGGATGAAGATGATCAGGATCTGCAAACCTTCCGGGATTATCTGACACTCCCAACCCTGGACGGGGATATCGCCCGCCTGAAAACGGAACTCGCGCAATCCCAGAAAGAACTGGCGAGACGAGAGTCAGAGATCGAGCGGCTCAAACAAGCCCCCCGGCCCCAGGAAACCCCGTCGGGCATTGTTTACCGGGCCAAATCCATGGGTCAAGTCATGGCGCTGGCCCAAAAAATCGCCCAAACGGATTCCACCGTGCTGATTCAGGGTGAAAGCGGCACCGGTAAGGAAGTGATCGCCCGATTCATCCATGACCATTCACCGCGCAGGCAAAGCCCGTTTCTGGCCGTCAACTGCGCGGCCCTGCCGGCCAATCTTCTGGAATCCGAGTTGTTCGGCCATGTCAGGGGCGCGTTTACCGGTGCTGACAGCGACAAAAAAGGGCTGCTCCTGGAAGCGGGAAACGGCACCTTTTTTCTGGATGAAGTGAGTGAAATGCCAGTGGCGCTGCAAGCCAAACTCCTCCGGGTACTCCAGGAAAAGGAAATCCGGCCCGTGGGCGGGGTGCGGCACCTGCCCATCGGCGTGCGGGTGATGGCGGCAGCCAACAGGGATCTGAAGCTTCTCATGGAAAAAGGCGAATTCCGGGAAGACCTGTATTATCGTCTCGCGGTGTTCCCTCTTACCATTGAACCGCTGCGCCGCCGCAAGGAAGACATTCTGATCCTGGCCCGCCATTTTTTGATGCGCCTCAAACCCAACCATCCGGGGTTTGCGCCTGAAGTGGTCCGGTGCATGGAAGCCTACCACTGGCCCGGCAATATCCGTGAGCTGGAAAACACCATCGAATACGCTTCCGTCATCGCGCCTTTTGAAAAGATCACCCCGGCCCATCTGCCGCCATCCATCACACAGAGCGCACGGGATCCGATTTTGTCACTGACAGCCGAGCGGCCTTCCCTGAAAGCGATGGAACAGCGTTACGTCAAACTGATCCTGGCGCACACCAAGGGCAACAAGGTGGAAGCGGCCCGAATTTTGGGTATCGGGACGACAACCCTGTGGCGCTACCTTCAAAAAAAATAATCAATACCCCAAACCAGCATTCTTTCCATTTTGAAACGTCATTCCATTTTGAAATGCCGTTCTGTTTTCTCCAGACTCGCCTCAATAATACAACAAACTAATATCATTATTAAATAATCCGTCCGACACGGCTTGGCACGAGTCATGCTTTACCCTATGATCATCAGATATGAACGGTCATCTCAATACCATGCGTAAACCAAAAAGAAAGGATCATCCGACATGCATTTTCAAAACACCAAGGGGGCGGCAACGGATACCTGGTTTGACGACACGACCTTAAGCCTTCAGGCCATATCCAAACAGCCCAAGGGCATGCTGAAGGAAATACGGAAAATGGTGGACATGGCCGCCCGGTTCAAGGAGGAATTTGTCCGGCCCCGGGCGCTTGAAATGGATCGGCGGCTCCAGGAAGACCATGATCATCTTCCCTGGGAATGGGTGGAAGAGGCCAGCCGGCGGGGTTTTTTCACTCTGTGCATCCCCAAACTGTTTGGCGGTCAGGGGGTGTGCTTCCCCGCTCTGTCTTTTTTTATTGAGGAAATCGCCACGGAATGCCTGGGACTCGCCAATATCATCGGCGCTCATTACCTGGGTCTGGGGACACTCATCGTCACATGGAACCTGCCTTTGATTGCGCGGGTCTGTGATGAGATTGTGGCGGGTGAAAAAACCGGGAAAGCCTGCCTGGTGAGCCTCGCCATGACGGAACCCACCTCCGGCTCCGACACACCCGAACCGGACCTCCTGGACAAAGGCATGGTGGCTTGCCACGCCCGGAAGGAAGGCGGCGGCTACCGGATCAATGGCGCGAAAATATTTATCTCCAACGGTCATTTTTCCACCTGGCACATGACGGTGGCCTTCGAGGATTTGAAACGGCCTTCCGAAACCGGGGTGTTTCTGGCGGTGAAAACCGGCGCGGAAGGCTTCCGGATCGCGGGCAAGGAATCCAAAATGGGGCAACTCGCCTGCCCGGCCAGCGAACTGGTATTCAACGACTGTTTCATCCCCGATGATCAGGTGGCCATGTCCCCGGACCACACCCGGAGACTCTCCAGAACCCACCGGCAGATTTACCAGCGCCTGTTTGACGACCTGTGTTCTATCTCCCGGGCCGGCGTTTGCGCATTAAGCGCGGGCGCGGCCAGGGGCGCTTATGAAGACGCCCTGAATTTTGCCGCCACATCCCAAAAGCATGGCGATTATCTCATCAACATTGAATGGATGCAGTGCCGTCTGGCGGACCTCTATCAAAACGTCGTTATCGCACGATTGCTCCATATGGAAACCAATTACGCCAACGGCCTGTATGGGGTTTACAAACCCCTTCAGGCAAAGCCCGTCTATTACGCCGTGAAATACCTGCCCGGCCCGTCTCTCCGATGGGGCTTGCGGGTTCTGCTCAAGTGCGAATGGCTGGTACGGATCATTCGGAAAATTCTCTTGGAATCTTACAATCCCGCCCATATCCAGCGCACCGCAGGACTGGCGGCGCTTGCCAAATTCTGCGGCTCGGACGCGGCGGTTAAAAACTGCCAGATGGCCATGGAGATCATGGGCAAGACCGGCCTGCGGCACGCAAGCGGCGCGGAAAAACGGCTGCGGGACGCAAAGCTGCTGCAAATTTACGAGGGCACCAATCAAATCAATCGCCTTGACCTGTTCAGAAACCGCATCGGGCGATCCATGCCCCAGGTCAGGCTTCATGAAGACACGGATAGGAGGACGCCGCATCATGCCAGCCAACCGCACG
>DAIEHU010000105.1 GCA_027353395.1 Desulfobacteraceae bacterium | reverse complement strand
CTTCGTCGCGATTCTGTTTTTTACATCACACCAGCATTTTCCCAGGATTTAAAATTCCCGCCGGATCAAACGCTGACTTTATTCTGCGCATTAACGCAAGGGATTCAGGACTGATTTCCTTGGCCATGTAAGGAGACTTGCTGGTGCCGATCCCATGTTCTCCGGAGATGGTGCCGGAAAGCGAAAGGGTATAGTCAAATAATTCGTTCACTGCCGCATGAGCCTTCTGGAGCGCTTCCGGATTCTGCTTATCCAGCATGATGTTGAAATGGATATTCCCGTCACCGGCATGTCCGAAACTAACCATGGTCAGACCGGTCCTCAGGCTGAGTTCCTTTATTTTCTTCACAATATCCGGAATTTTACTGCGGGGAACCACAATATCCTCGTTGATCTTGTCCGGGCCATAGGCGAACAGGGCCGGAGAAACGGCTTTCCGGGCTTTCCAGAGGCCGGCGGTTTCATCGGCGTTTGCGGCGGATTTAAACTCACGGACTCCCGCCGCCCTGCAGACCGTTTCAATTTTTTGCATGGAATGCGCTGTCTCGCCGGCCGATCCATCCACTTCAATAATCAGCATCGCTTCGGCATCCAACGGAAGCCCGGCATGAATATGCGATTCCGCGCACCGGATGGATGCGTTGTCCATATATTCAATGGCTCGCGGAACAATTCCCTGGCGTATGATTTCAGATACGGTTTCCGCAGCGGTCTCCATTTGATCGAACACGGCGGTTGCGGTTTTCACTACTTCGGGTTTAGGCAAAAGCCGAAGGGTCAGACGGGTGATGACGCCCAGCGTTCCTTCCGATCCCACCATCAACCGTGTGAGATCATACCCCACCACGCCTTTGGCGGTTTCCACCCCGGTCTGGATAATTTCACCCGTGGGCAGAACGACTTCCAACCCCATCACATAATCGCGGGTTACGCCATACTTGACAGCCTTCGGGCCTCCGGCGCATTCGGCGGCATTGCCGCCTATGGTGCAGAAATCAGAACTGGCCGGATCCGGCGGATAAAACAGGCCTTCTTTTAGAACCGCCCGGTGCAGATCACCGGTGATGACGCCCGGTTCCGCCACGGCGATCAGGTTATCGACGTCAATCCGGATGATCCGGTTGAGCCTTGCCATGGCGAGAACCACCCCGCCCCAGACAGGCAGGGCGCCGCCGGTCATTCCGGAACCAGCCCCCCTAGGAGTGACGGGAAATTGGTATTGATTGGCAAGCTGTAACACAGACGACACATCACGGGCATTTTTGGGAAAAACCACTGCGTCCGGGTAAAATGCTTCCGGCGTATTGTCATATCCGTAACAGAGACGTTCTTCCCTGGCTTCGGAACAGTTGGCCCTGCCGACAATTGCTTCTATTTTTTTAAAAACCTGATGTGAGAACGCCATAAATCGATACACATGCCCTGTGTGGCAGATCTGTCATGCAATAGCGCACCGGCGTTAAAAATTTCCGGATGTCAGCTTCCCTTCAATAATCGCCACCTGCTTTTGCATCGGCCCTTTTGCCTTGATTTCCTTTTCCACCGCATTGATGGAATGAATCACCGTCGCATGGTACCGGTTAAAATTTGCGCCAATGGACTGGATCGTCTGCTCGGTATACCGGCGGGAAAGAAAAATGGCGATCTGGCGCGATCTGACAATCGCCTGTTTTCTGGAGTCAGAGACGATATCCGAGACGGAAATGCCGAATTCCTTAGACACCAAATTTTTAATCACATCAATGGTGATATTCTTATGAGTTGTCTGAATATTCTTTACAACACTTTCCGCCAGCGCCAGATCGATGGGGATTCCCAGAAGACAGGATTTGGTGGTGACGCCGATCAGGCCGCTTTCCAGTATCCGGACATTTTGTTTGAGTTCACTGGCCATAAATTCAATGACTTCGGAAGGGACTCGAAGCGC
The DNA here is from genome assembly GCA_027353395.1 of Desulfobacteraceae bacterium. Lineage (GTDB taxonomy): Bacteria > Desulfobacterota > Desulfobacteria > Desulfobacterales > Desulfosalsimonadaceae > SURF-3. The sequence goes on along the minus strand of DAIEHU010000105.1, from coordinate 6,329 downwards.
CTTGTCCCTGGCCTTGTGCCGCAAAATTTTGACCCTTGTCTGAAAATCCGGAGGCTCTATTTCAGAGATTAAACTTAAAGCGATACGGGATTGAAGCTGATCGCTCATCTTGGGGATTTTAGAAAGCGGAATACAGCTTGTGTATATTATCTTCTTGCCGGTTTCATTCAAATAATCCAGGATTAACGCCAGTTCCTCCTGGGTGCGAGTGCGCCCTGACAACACATGAATATCTTCCAGAAGCAGCACATCACAACAGGTTCGATATTTATCCTTAAAAATATCAATGGAATTCCGTTTAAAGGAAACCACCATCTCATTGGTAAAATCTTCCGCCGTGATATAGAATACCCGTTCACTGGGCAAGGAGGCAAGTATCTGATTGCCGGCAGCCTGGGATAAATGGCTCTTGCCCATGCCTGGAGGGGAAAACAGCAGCAATGAGTTCTGAGCCGGTTTTTTCTGAGAAGCCAGTGACAATGCGGCCATATAGGCGAAATCACTGTTCTGCCCCACCACAAACCGGTCAAACGTAAAGTCCCGCCTAAGCAACCGACCGTTTTTAGGGACGATATTCACACCGGGAAGCGTCATCTGAGCAACAGTGTCCGCATTCTTGCCGTTTAGTGGCTTATAAGACCCGCCGTCTCCCTTTGCCACCTCCAGCAAAAAATGACATCCATCCCCGGCGACACGGCTCAGTTCGCTCTTCATGAGTTCACCGAAATTCTCCAGTATCCGTTTTCTCAAAAAATTATTGGGACAGATCAGCACGATGCTTTCGCCATTGGCCTTCAAAAAATGAACCGGTTCAATCCACATCTGGTACACATGCGACGGGAGCGTTTCTTTTATCGTGCCCTTCACTTTTTGCCATATTTTTTCCATAACATCTCTTTCCATGCGGGTTTGAAGGTATATGTATATAGATACTACTTGTTGCGGCTGTTCAAATCAGTTAAAAGGGCTGAACCATCAAACATCAATGATTATTTGACATGCATCAATCGATATGTATCAATATAAGATAAACTGAAACGATCGATTATTAATTGAATGCGAATGCATTAAGGAATTGTTATGATCTGCCAAGAAATATCCAGCAGGAAATTACTGTCCCTTATAGAGAGAATTATCCATAAGGTCAACTTGCGCATACAGCGGAATTTATTTTTTTGAAAGTCAGTTTTAGACAATGTATATTACATTAATTCTAAGCAGGTTATACCGTGGCCTTAGTACAACTATCCATAACTTCAGACAATTCTTTTTTTTTGCATATCATCAGCAATATTAAGGCAATTAGCGGCTTTCACCCCTTTTATGAACACCCCATGATCTTTAAAGATTTTCTTTATTCTTTGAAATTCGATTATTTTCATGAAAATATGATTGAAATCTGCTTTATAAAATGCATCCTGTTTGAGGGGTTTCAATTTATTGAAAAATTCACGCACTTGCCGTGACGCACAAAAATCCCGCATGAATCTTTTCAGAAAAGGAATATCCATTATATGACAACCGTAATAACAGGCCTTGCAAACCTGATTCTGCATTCCCATAAATGGATCCGCGGCAGCCGGATCGGCCTGCTGTGCAATCCAGCATCCATTGACAGCCAATACCGCCATGCGAAACATCTTTTGAACCAGGCGTTTCCGGGGCAACTGACCGCCCTCTTTTCTCCACAACATGGCATTTTTGCAGAAAAACAGGACAATATGATCGAATCCCCTCACGCCATCGATAAAGATTTGGGCATCCCGGTATTCAGCCTGTATGGCGAAACCCGGATTCCGACCCCGGAAATGTTTGCGCAAATTGATCTCCTGATCATTGACCTGCTCGATGTCGGCACCCGTGTGTACACATTCACTTCAACCCTTTCCTATTGTCTTGAAACAGCCGCGAAACTTCAAAAACGCGTCCTGGTTCTGGACCGCCCGAATCCCGTGGGCGGGATACAGATCGAGGGCAACTGCCTTTCGCCCGATCTTTCATCGTTTGTGGGCCGGTATCCGATTCCCATGCGACATGGCCTCACCATGGGGGAATATGCGGCATATATCAACGAAACGTTCCATATAAATTGTTCCATAGACATCATCCCCATGTCAGGATGGGACCGGCGCATGTATTTTCAGGACACCGGACTGCCCTGGGTGTTGCCCTCACCCAATCTGCCAACCCCGAATGCGGCGATCGTCTATCCCGGCCAGGTCATCTGGGAAGGTACGAATATTTCCGAGGGCCGGGGCACCACCCTGCCCTTTGAACAATTCGGCGCGCCCTTTATAAATATTGATCAACTCATATCCTTTATGGGAGGGCTATCTATTCCCGGAGCCATTCTCCGACCCGTGGCATTTGAACCGACCTCCAACAAATGGGCGGGCCAGGTCTGCCAGGGTTTTCAGATTCATGTTATCGATCCGTACCGGTTTTCGCCCTATCGCACATCCTTAAAACTGCTTCAGGGGATCATCCATCTTCATAAAGACCGGTTTCAATGGAAATCCCCCCCCTATGAATACGAATGGGAGAAACTTCCATTTGATTTGATTATTGGCAGCAGCGTTCTCCGGCGGCAACTGGAAAATCTTGAGGATATGGCGGACATTGAAAAAGGATGGACGGATGAACTGGCCGAATATGGATATACAGCCGCAAAATTTCACTTATACAAATAAGGACGGGAGAAGTTGAAACCGGAAGACATCAACTGGGTGCGCAAACAATTTAAAAACAACAAGGTGTGGGTGGCCGCCGACAAAAGAGGCCAACCCATCATTCTCAAAAACAAGGTATGCATCAAATACCAACTGGATCAGGAACATCAATACTGGGTCAATCAAAAAACGGTTGCTGAGATTGCCGCGGACGGCGCGCCCCGGAATTCTCTAAAAACAGACGTAAACGGTCAAAGCACTCCCCGGTCAAGGGAGAAAACCCCGAGTCCACCGGTCACCGATCCGCCCAATGCCGTCTCCATTCATACGGATGGCGCATCATCCGGGAATCCAGGCCCTTCGGGAATCGGCGTGGTAATGGCATATGGCGGCCATGAGAAGGAAATATCGAAATACATCGGCATTGCAACGAACAATATCGCCGAACTGACAGCCATTCAAACAGCCCTTATGTCACTCAAGCGAAATGACCTGCCCGTTCGCATATACACGGACAGTGGTTACGCCTGCGGGTTATTGCTATCCGGATGGAAAGCCAAGAAAAACGTGGCGCTGGTGCGGGCCATCAAAGAACTCATGGCCCGGTTTACGGACTTGAAAATCATAAAAGTAAAGGGGCACAGCGGCATCAGAGGAAATGAAAGAGCGGATCAACTGGCGACAAGCGCCATCACTTCTTGCGAGAACACAACCGAATAAAAAAACCCCGCGTGCATACCGCGGGGTTTTATGCCCTCAACTACAAGAATTACCCGAAACATGTCAAAAGACGATGCTTTTATTTCTTTATATCTTCAATTTCTTTTTTGGCTTTGTCCGCATCCGCATCCACGCCAGCGACCGCCACACCATTTTCATTTTGCCACGTGTCTTTCAATTCATCAAAGCCCAGATACAGGGCCAGACATCCTCCCAGAAGCAGCATGACCGGGATTGCGCCCGCAAGAAGCTGTAGAAATGCGCCAAACCAGATCGCCAAACCAATGACACCGATTACGGCTGCGATTGCGCCGCCTATTAATGTTTTCATAAAGCCAAGTCCTCCTTGTTTTCTTTTCCTTAATTAGTGATTCAGTATCTATATAATGCATAGAATTTGGTGGGTTAGATTATTTTTAACATTTAAAATGCATTTTTTTTGTCTAACACATCCTTTTTCTTAAATCAAGGTAAAATTTCCCTATTTTTTGCGAATCCTCATCCAACCCGAAGCGGCCTTTATCCGGGAAAAAAGCCGCAAAGATTATAGACTTGCAAAACAGATCATTCGCTGTTAAATTTTGCCAAATTTTTTTTAAATACTTTTTGCAAAAAATACAATGCGTGTGAATCAAAATGAAAAAAATATTCATCCGGTGGATGCATTTCCTGAAACCAGGCTCCCACAACCATTTCGCCTGTTATCTCCCGCCCAGCACCGGGTTCATGTCCCGGCTCATATTCAAACTATTTTTCGCCAACATCAACATCCCCAAAACCTATTTAAATTCGGTGCGCGATCTTGAAAAAACCGGCATCGTCATCCTTGTAAGCAAGTACAAGAGTTATTTCGAGTTTTTATTTTATCACGACCGGTACCAGAATGAAGGAATCGCATACCCGTCCATCGGGTTTGATTACCGGGTGCTGCTTTGGCAGCCGGCGCTCCGGTTTTTTAAAATCGCCATTACCCATATTCAGCATTTTGCCAAGCACCTGTCGCTTCAGGATCCTTATAAAAGCGGATATATCCAGGAGAAACTGTTCTCAGGGGAAACCGCGTTCCTTTCCCTGGTGGAAAGAAAGGGATTTTACAGGCGTTTTGTGAAAGCAAAAGCCGACCCGCTTCATTATCTCATCGAAATCCAAAAAAACACCTCGCGTCCGATTATTTTTCTCCCGCATCTGATGTTCTTCAGTAAAGCACCGAGAACCCGGCAACTGACATTTATCGATATGGTTTTCGGCACCAGGGAAAATCCAGGCAGGATCCGGCGGCTGGTAGCCCTGGCGAAAAATCCCAAAAAAATATTTATTGAAACATCCGACCCGGTGGTTCTGCATGATTTTCTGAAACATCCCGATGTCATTAAATTAAATACCAAAGATCAAGCTGTTGCCCTGCGCCGGCACCTCATCGCCCAGATCAATCACCACCGGCAGACCACCACCGGTCCGGCGCTCAAGTCCCGTCTGGAAATCCAGGAGGAAATGCTGACCAACCGGGAAGTCCAGAAAATCATCACCGACTATGCGGAACAGGAGCATCAGAGCATTCATCAGGCCCATAAACAGGCGGCGGCGTTTCTGGATGAAATCGCGGCCAATTATAGCCCGAAATGGATCCGCCTGTTTGACATCACCCTCCGGTGGATGTTTAAAAATATCTTTGAAGGCATGGTGATTGATTATCCGGGTCTGGACCGAATCAAACAGGTATCCAAAAAGGGCCCTCTTATCCTGGTTCCCTGTCACAAAAGCCATCTGGATTATCTGATTCTTTCTTATGTATTTTTTAACAACAACATGCCCTGCCCCCTCATCGCCGCAGGAAAAAACCTATCTTTCTGGCCCCTGGGGCCGATATTCCGAGGCGGCGGCGCGTTTTTCCTGAGGCGCACTTTTAAAGGTGAACGGCTTTACCCCAAAATATTCGCCGCCTATATTAAAAAAGTGCTGGAGGAAGGATTTCATATTGAATTTTTCGTGGAAGGCGGACGGAGCCGCACCGGCAAACTGCTGGCCCCAAAGGTCGGGCTTCTCTCCTTGCTGATGGATGCTTATATGCAAAACCACTGGAAGGACATGACATTTGTGCCCATTTATATCGGTTATGACCGGGTGCTGGAGGAAAAGGCATATATCAAAGAAATCGAGGGCGGGAAAAAAACGCCGGAAAATTTGAAGAATGTGATTAAAGCCAGAAAATTTTTAAAACGCAAATACGGCAAAATCTATATTAATTTTCACGAGCCGTTCTCGCTCAGGGAATATTTAAACCAATACGAACAAAAATCCGCCCAGACCGAGACCGCTGAAGCCCGAAGCGTTTACCATGAGTTTGGTAAAAAACTGATCAGCGCCATCAATCAGGTGACCTTGATCACTCCCCATGCCGTCATTGCGGCGGCGATACTTAACGCTTCCCAGAAAAGGTTTTCCTATCAGCAGCTTATGTCCATTGTTGACACCTATATGACCTATCTTTTAGGTCAGAATGCAAATCTGGCGGGAACCCTGATTTTAGACCGCGACGCTACATTCGATCAGGTGCTGGAGTCATTTGTAAACAATAAGTCCATTGAAAAAAGCGTTTCTGAGTTTTCAACATCACAGATATCCAATCCTCTTTTCAAAATCAGCGAAACCAAACGCGCAAGTCTTGAATATTATAAAAACAATGGCGTCATCGCGTTCATTCCCGCCGCATTTACTGCTCTCGCCATTCTAAAAATAGACGCATTCCAGTTCGCAGCCGCAGATATTCATGCTGGCTATAAATTCCTGAGAGAATTTTTTGAAAACGAATTTTTCCTTGATCAGGACCAGCCAGCGGAATATCTGGTCCGAAAAAACCTGAAAGCATTTATTGATGACGCCATCATCATGCCCCATCCCACCCTGCCGGATACTTATAACCTGACATCCCTGGGATACCGG
>DAIEHU010000104.1 GCA_027353395.1 Desulfobacteraceae bacterium | reverse complement strand
GAATCCAGTATATTCAATAAGTTCTGGATGCCGGATCAAGTCCGGCATGACGAGTTGCGGACTTTTTACGAGATCATTACAAGGACCATGATCATGAATGAAATCTCCGATGCAAAACTGAAAGCGTTTATACTGGTCGGAACCATCGGCATTACCGTCATCCTGTCCGCCAAAATCATATTAAGCATCCTTCATAAAAGCGTTGATGCCGGAAGTAAACTGATCGGATTGTTTTGATTAAAAGATGACATGCCGGATTCGACGGATACTATTTAATTTATTATGTTTTTTTGTCTTAAGACACTCTTTAATTTAATAGGTCAATATCCCCTCCAGAGACTCCCGGCATTCAGTGATGTATGTCGGGAGTTTTTTACATATATGCCCAGATGGTTACCACCGGCCGGGTTCGTCGTTGCACGCCGGTGTTTCGGCTGGGCGCAGATGCACAAAGCAGACAGCGGTTGACGGAGGAAATGAAATCAGGATATATAACAGACGGGTGCGAAATTTTTTCACGTCGGCAGCAAGCCGGAAGTTCATTATAAAAATTTTATTCGACCGCCATCCCAGGGTGTTCAATGAATATTGCCCAGCCCAAAAAACTGTACCTGCCCGCTCTCGTCATTGTCGCGATGATACTGACCCTCCTTGTTTTTATCGGTTTTTCAACCTATTGGAACATGAACCGGGCACGGGAAAATGCATTGAAATTCGTCCATCAACAAGGCGTGGCCACGCTGCAGATTATTGACGCGAGCCTGCGGTCTTTAATCGAAACCACCGACTTCCAAAAGGATGCCATCGATGGGTTAATCCGGGAAGCGGGGAAAAACCAATATATCGAATTTGTTTATATCGCAGACCGTGAAGGCCGGATCATGCATTCTTCCGCCTCATTCCGGGGGGAGTCACCGAAAGACTGGCTTCCCTCTGCGTCATCCGACAAAAACATATTCTACCGCATCAAAAAATTACCGGGCGCCATGCCGATATATGAAATGGCGCAACCAATCATTCCGTTTGATAATAAGGAAACCGGAAAATCAATATCAAATCCCCCGCCGCATCCAGCCGCCCTTGCAACCGGAAAAAGGTATGAGCATGCGATGCTGGTGGTGGGCCTGGAAATGTCCCCTTTTGAGATGGCCCAGCACCAGGATTTTCATCATGCGATGATTATGGTTTCGATTCTGGTGTCGCTGGCGGCGGGAACGATTTTCTTTATTTTTGTCATTCACGCCTATCATCGCATGAACCGGCGCCTGCGGGAGACGCAGGAATACACCCGGTACGTCGTCGAGAGCATGGCATCCGGACTTTTGAGCATTGATGAAAGCGGCAACGTGCTTTCCTTTAACAATCTCGCCCTGGAATTCATCGGCCAGAGCAGTGCGGACATGGACCGGTTTAATCTGCAACAGGTGATTGATTTTCAGCAAAGCGGCATTTCAAAGACGCTCAGTCATTGCGGGCCGGTTTTTGACCGGGAAATTGTTATCCGTAAAGCCAGCGGAGAGGAGATCCCCCTGGCCATCAGCGTATCCCCCATGTCCGTCCAGGAAGGCGCCTGCCAGGGAGCGGTTATTATTCTCAGGGATTTACGGGAGATCAAGCGGCTTGAGGAGGAAGTCCGGAGGGCCGAAAAATACGCCGAAGTCGGAAAGCTGGCGGCTGCCGTCGCCCATGAAATCAGAAATCCGCTAAGTTCGATCCGCGGTTTTGCCAAGCTGCTAAGCCATAAACTCCAGGGCCGTCCCCAGGACCAGGAATACGCAACCATCATGGTCAAGGAAGTGGACCGTATCAATCACGTGGTGACGGATTTGCTCAACTTCGCCAGACCCCTTGATATTGAGCCTTCCCATGTCAATCCCGGTGATCTGGTCCGCCATACCGTGCGGCTGGTTGAAGGCGATGCGAATTCAAGGAATATCCATATATTAATAAAAACTGAAAATTGCCCGGATACGGCATTTCTCGATCAGGACCAGATGACCCAGGTTTTGCTGAACCTCATGCTGAACTCCCTGCACGAAACACTGTCCGGGCACAGTGTTGAAACCGGCGTGTCAACGGATGCTTCTCACGAGAATATCGCGTTCTGGGTGGAGGATGACGGGCCTGGGATTTCAAAAGAGAATCTGGAAAGAATATTTGATCCCTTTTTCACCACCCATGAAAAAGGGACCGGGCTCGGCCTGGCCATCGTCCGGAAGATTGTGGAAAACCATCACGGACGCATCTCCGTCACCAGCCCGCCGCCGGGCAAAGGTCATGGCTGCCGATTTGTAATCACCATCCCGATGAATTTGGCGTCGACCCCGTGAGGATATCATGATGAAGCCGGAAATACTGATTGTTGATGATGATATGCCCCATCGCCGGATGCTGCTCGCCGTTCTTTCTGAAGAAGGGTATCTGGTGACCGGGGCATCGGATGGCGAGCAGGCGGTTTTGGAGGTTGAAAAAAAATTTTACGACCTGATTTTAATGGATATCCGGATGTCGCGAATGGGTGGCATTGAGGCGCTGAAACAAATCAAGGAGATCAGCCCCGGGATACCGGTCATTGTCATGACCGCCTATGCCTCAGTCAATACGGCCATTGATGCCCTCAAATCCGGCGCGTATGATTATCTGACCAAGCCCTTGGATATTGATGAGCTTAAAATTCATATCGGTAAGGCATTGCGGCATATTCAACTGGAAAAAGAAAACCGGTTTCTAAAGGAACGCATCGGTTCACAATTTGATTTTTCAAACATTATCGGGCAAAGCGCCCAGATGCAGAAGATGTTTGAGACCCTTTCCATGGTGGCGCCGACAGAAGCCACCGTATTGATTCTGGGAGAAAGCGGGACAGGAAAGGAGCTGGTCGCCAACGCCATTCACGAAAACAGTCCGAGAAAGGGAAATCCCTTTATCAAAATCAATTGCGCGGCCTTGCCGGAAACGCTTCTTGAAAGCGAGCTTTTCGGTCATGAGAGGGGTGCTTTCACCGGTGCCGTGACCCGCCAGAAGGGACGGTTCCGCCAGGCCCAAACGGGTTCCATATTTTTGGATGAAATTGGTGAAATGACGCCGTCAACCCAGGTCAAACTCCTTCGGGTGCTTCAGGAAAAGACATTTGAGCCATTGGGAAGTTCAGAAACGGTTCAGGCGGATGTCCGGATTATTGCCGCAACCAGCCGGGTTCTGGAGCAGGAAATAGAAAAAGGGAAGTTCCGTGAAGATCTTTATTACCGTCTCAATGTCGTATCCATTGAAATCCCGCCACTGCGGGACCGGCGGGACGACATTCTTCTCCTTGCCGACCAGTTCCTGAAAAAATATGCGGAAAAAAACAAAAAACTCATTAAAGGGCTCACCCCGCGAACCATGGACCTGTTTTTACGGCATGATTGGCCGGGCAATGTCCGCGAACTGGAAAACGCCATTGAGAGGAGCGTGATTTTATCAAGAAATGAAATGATCACCCCGGAATATTTGCCGGTCGCCATCAAGGCATTGGAAACTGAAAGCGCCCCTGGGGACGACGGGTTCAGAGACGGCAAATCCATTAAAGATGTTGAAAAGCAGATGATCCTTCGGACCCTGGAGGAAACCGGCGGGAATCGCACCCGGACCTCGGAGATTTTGGGTATCAGCCGGCGGACCCTGCAGTTGAAGCTTAAAAAATACGGAATATAACCGGCAGAAACCTGAACTTGCGCACTGCGCCGGATATTAATGGATTAATTTTTTCCGGGATGTCAGCCCCATCATTGAACATTCATCGGTTAAGCCGATCTTTTACCGTTTCGGCAAGATGATTTTCCGTTTTTCCGGGTCCGGGTTCATGCGGTAAAAAATCGCCATATGGCCGATCATCCCCACCATTTCAGAAGCGGTGGCGGTTTCAATGGCCCCGTTGATCTCTTCTTTCCGGGCTTTTTCCTTGAAATCATTAAATTTGATCTTGATCAGCTCATGGGTTTCCAGTGCCTCATCCACCGCGGCGATCACCCCGGAAGTGAGTCCGCTCTGTCCGATCAGCACCACCGGCTTCATGCCATGGGCGATCCCCCTGAGATATTTTTTCTGAAACCCTTTCAGTTCTTCCACATTCCCTCCGTCCCGGCCCGGCATCATTTGTATTGATATTGGTTTGTTTCCTGCCCCTCATATAACCCGGCCCAACTTGGAAGACAAGAAACTTTAGGCAAAAACAACCTGTTAAGCCCATAAAACCGGCTTGGATTCAATAATTCACGTTTAAAAATAGTTCCGGACGCCCCGCTTTCCTCCTTGCATGGCCGGGCAACCAATGGTAGACATAATATACAGCTGGCATATCAGCTCCAATTCCGCATGAACCCATTGTATTTTTAAACTATTTATGCAGGTATAAAGCGTCAATGCCTGCAACCTTTTTTTAAAAAAACCGCTATTCAAATGAAAAAAAACACCGAGGGGCCCTATATTTTCTGTCCGTTTAAAAAAGGACGCCCCAGAAAGCATGTCGCGGTTTGCCGGGAATGCCGCCGGAGGACGAAATGCACCGCCTATCAGTCTTACATTCAGCCGGGACTGTTTTAAACAAAACCTCAAAATAAGGCCAAACTCAATGAAAACTTTGTTTATTATCTCCACAAACGATGGGGAAATCATTTACAATGCAATGCGGCTTGCCAACGTCGGCGTTAAAAAAGGCGATGAAGTCAGTGTTTTTATGCTTGGCAAAGGCGTACTTTTTGAACAATCCGGCACGGAACAATTCAATGTCATGGCGCAAATGAACCAGTTCAAAGGGGATTTCTATGTCTGAGGGGTTTGCATGAAATCCCACGGTCTGGAGGGATCAGGAACCTGCCCCGTTGCATGGATGGATGATCTGTACGAAATGATCAATGAATCCGACAAGGTTCTGAACTTTTAAACATTAAATAACTACTTGAAATAATTTAAACAAATCCAATATAGAAATTTTTCCTTTCTTTTGACAAAAGGACGACCGACATGCCAGGGCCTCATACAGGGTTTACAAGCGTTGAAGATGTTCAGAAAAAACTGGAAAGCGTGGATTATATCCCCTCCAGGGAAATCGCCACCGTGGTGTTTCTCGCCGCCGCCACCCAGAAACCGATTCTGGTGGAAGGTCCGGCAGGCGCCGGTAAAACCGAACTGGCAAGGGCCATCAGTCGCTGTCTGAACTTAAGAAAAATCCGCCTCCAGTGCTATGAGGGCCTGGACGAGGCCAAATCCCTGTATGAATGGGAATACGCCAAACAATTGCTGTACACCCAGATGATCAAGGAAAAAATCAACCAGCTCATCGCGACCGCCGACACCATTGCCGAGGCGGTGGAGAAAATCGCCCAGCAGGAAAACGCGTTTTTCTCGGAGCGGTTTCTCCTGGCCCGGCCCCTGCTCCAGGCCATTACCTCTGACGAACAGGTGGTGCTGTTAATCGACGAAATCGATAAATCCGATCCGGAATTTGAAGCCTTCCTGCTGGAACTGTTAAGCGATTTTCAGGTGTCCATTCCGGAACTCGGCATCTGGAAAGCCAAACATATCCCCATAGTGGTGCTGACCTCCAACAATTACCGGGACATCTCTGACGCCCTCAAGCGGCGCTGCATCCACCTCTATATTGATTACCCGAAAAAAGACCTGGAAAAACGGATTGTTAAATTAAAAATTCCCAATATTGAAGAGCGCCTGGCCGATCAACTGGTCAACGCCATCGGCAACATCCGCAGCCTGGACTTAAAGAAACGGCCCTGCATTTCCGAAACCATTGACTGGGCCAAAGCCCTGATGGTGCTCCAGATCAACGATCTCTCCCCCCAGGCCCTGTCGGACACGTTGAACGTCATCTGCAAATATCAGGCGGATACGGTAATGGTAAGGGAATCCATGGATAAGGTGTTGAAATAAAAAAATCATATGCTCAACCTGATTCTAAATTTTGTGAACGCCTGCCGCGCGTCCGATCTGCGGGTGTCCACCGCCGAGGTTATTGACTGTGCGCGCCATCTGGAAATGGTGGATGTGCTGGATGAAGCCCAGTTCAGGTCGGCCTTAAGGGCCAATTTCGCCAAAAGCCGCCGGGAGCAGACTGAATTTGACCGGCTGTACGGGCTTTTCTTTCATGACATGCGCCCGGATGTGGAGCTGGATGCGGATTGCGATCCGGAGAACACCGATAAGGCGGACATGCGCCACACCATCGGGCAGATGCGCCAGGAAGCCGGGGACGATGAAATCACCCAGGCCATTATGGATTTTCTGGCTGGCGACCCCATTCCGTATTTAAGGCAGATTCACCGCCTGGAAACTCAGACCGAAGAATCCTCTCAGGCGTTAAAATCCAACCTCAGCCAGTTGTCCAGCCGCCTGGAGGTCATGCTCCGCATCAACCGGACCCGCAACCGGCTCTTGCAGCTCATGCCGGACCCCATATCCGGCGGCGCTCCGGGAAGAAACCGGGGCATGGCCGGGCTTCTCATGGAGCGCCTGGAAACCGCAAACCGCATGCTCACCCAGGAAACCCGGCCCAATAATGACGCCCTCAAGCAGGTCAATGCCTATGAGAAGAAAACGCTGGGCATCGGGGAACGCCCCTTTTCCAACCTCACGGAAACCGAAATCATTAAAATGCGATCGGTGATTGATCAACTGGTGCGCAAAATGAAAGACATCATGAGCCGCCGTTACGCCGTCAGAAACCGGGGCGCGCTGGATGTCAAAAAAACCCTGCGCGCGGCCCAGCGATATCAGGGAGTGCCCATTGAGATCGTTTTCCGTCAGCGGCCCCTGCGGAAAACCAGAGTCGTGACCCTGTGCGACGTATCCGGATCGGTATGGTCCGCGGCCCGGTTCATGCTCAACATGATTTATTCCATGCAGGACTGTTTCTCTGATGTCAAAAGCTTCGCGTTTGTGGCGGGGCCCACCAATATCACCGATATTTTTGAAAAGCACGACGTCAACCAGGCCATTGAAAAGGTCATCACCGACGCGGACATCAATTTTAACACGCACACGGATTACGGCGAAATGCTGACCCAGTTTCACCGGGATCATCTCAATCTGCTCACCCAGAAAACCACCCTGATCATCGTGGGCGACGCCCGCACCAATTACCAGAACCCCTGCGAACACCTGCTGGACGACATGCGCGCCAGATGCCGCCGGGTCATCTGGCTCAACCCGGAGCCCGAACAGTTCTGGGGCACCGGCGATTCCGAAATGAACACTTACAAGGCATACTGCCATGAAGTCCGGCCCTGCCGGAATTTAAACCAGCTTGCCAATTTTATTGAAGATATCGTGTTTTAAATGATGAACGGCCAATGATGAAAATCATTCCGGAATCCAAATTCGGGAAAAAACGCCTGGAGACCCTGTTCCGGCAGTCCAATGTCGCGCTGCCCGGCAATATCCTTGTTGCGTTTTGTATCGCCATGCTGTTCTGGCAAAAACTGCGCTCGCCTTTTTTGATATTCTGGTTTCTCACCATAACGGCTGTGCTTCTGGCCCGTTATGGAGTTGCCTGGAAATTTAAATCCGCCGATAAAAAAAACCTCAACCCGAAAATCTGGTTTATGAGATACGGCGTCTGCCTGTTCGCCAATGGGTTATTGTGGGGAATTTTCGGGATTTACGCCTATTACGCAACTCCGCAGTTGTACCTGTCCATCACCCTCGTCACACTGGCGGGCCTGGTCGCCGCCTGTGTGGCGACAAACGCAGTATCCATCCCCGCGTTTCTCGCCTTCTCACTCCCCATTCTGGCTCCCCTTGGCATCGCATTGATATTAAGCGGCCAACTGGAACCGACGCTTCTGGGTGTACTGGTGATCATTTACCTTCTGGTGACCGCCCAGGCGGCAAGGCAGTTGAACAGCGTCATCATGGAATCCCTGACCTACCGGAATGAAAAAATTCAATTGCTAAGCAATTTGCAGAATGAAAAAAAACGGGTCATTTCATTAAACAAACAGCTTGAACGGGATATTGAACACCGGAAACTGACGGAAAAAGAAAAAGAACGCCTGATCACCCAACTTCAAAAAGCGCTCCATGAGGTTAAAACCCTGAACGGGCTCATTCCCATCTGTGCCAATTGCAAGAAAGTCCGGGATGACAAGGGCTACTGGCATCAGCTGGAAAAATATGTGAGAGATCATTCTGAAGCGGAATTCAGCCACGGAATTTGTCCCGAGTGTATGAAGAAACTGTATCCGGAATTTGCTGATTAGGGTAGGCGCCTTT
>DAIEHU010000103.1 GCA_027353395.1 Desulfobacteraceae bacterium | reverse complement strand
CCTCATCGATAAAGCCATGCGCAAGGCCAGGGTGGACAGCACCCTGATTTCCTTTACCGTCCATTTGTCCTATATCGCCATGATCGCCTTTGTGGCCATCGCGGCATTGGGGCAGCTCGGCATTCAGACCACATCCTTTATCGCTGTTTTAGGCGCAGCCGGTCTGGCTGTGGGTTTAGCCCTGCAAGGGTCGTTGTCCAATTTTGCGGCGGGGGTTCTGATGCTGATCTTCCGGCCCTTCAAGGTGGGCGATTATATTGAGGGCGCGGGTGTGGCCGGAACCGTCAAAGAAGTGCAGATATTCACAACCATTCTTACCACTCCGGACAACAAAACCATCATTGTCCCGAACGCCAAAATTACCGGCGACAATATCACCAATTATGCCACCCAGGGCACCCGGCGCATCGACATGGCCTTTGATGTGGCCTACGGCGCGGATATCGACAAGGTCAAGCGCACCCTGCTGGACCTGATCAAGGCAGACAAACGGCTGCTCGCCGACCCCGCGCCCCAGATCGCGGTGGGTCAGGTGGGGGACGGCCACGTGAACATCATCTGTCGGCCCTGGGTGCGTGCGGATGATTACTGGGATGCGTATTTTGACACTCTGGAAGCCGTCAAAAAACGATTTGACACGGAAAATATCAACCCGCCGGTTCCCCGGCAAGACATTCATTTATTTCAGCAAAACAAACCATAACAACACTAAAAGGAGATTTTACAAATGTTCAAGGAATTCAAAGCATTTGCTATGAGAGGCAATGTGGTGGACATGGCCGTTGGCATCATCATCGGCGGGGCGTTCGGCACCATAGTCAAGAGCCTGGTGGATGATGTGCTCATGCCGCCCATCGGGCTGCTTTTAGGCGGCGTGGATTTTTCCGATTTGTTTATCACGTTAAAACAGGGCGCGACCGCCGCCGGGCCTTATGCGAATCTCGCTGCCGCCAAAACAGCGGGGGCCGTCACCATGAATGTGGGCCTTTTCATAAACGCGGTCATCAGTTTTCTCATCGTGGCGTTTGCGGTGTTTCTGCTGATCAAGGCCATCAACAAGCTCCAGCGGCCGACCCCTGAGGCAGCTCCAGCCACAAAGGAATGCCCGAAATGCTGCTCCACTATTCCCATTAAGGCGACGCGCTGCCCGAACTGCACATCGGATTTGAAATAATCAAAACCCATTGGATTGAAAAGGAGGCCTGGTGGTTCAATAAAACAGCTTTTGAAGGCGTTTACAGCGCGGCGGATCAGACAAACGAGGAGATCACAAAAAAACTCGGCTGAAAATACATGGGCCCCAATAAAACAGGCTATAATCTGCTTTAAAAATACCGATAAAGGCATTATGATCGCTCTCACTTACCCGCTCAAGAATGGCTGCAATACCGCAGGCATTCTTTGCAAAGCATCACAATTATGCGGAGGAATATTTATGCCCATCAGAGCATTATTGCAACAAACGGAAAAATTTGAAATCGAACGTTACCGGAAGCCCAAAGACAGCAAAAAACTCGCTACCACCCATATATCCTATTCTGGCTCGCCTTTCAAGCATCCCCATGATCCGGAAAAAATGATTCTGGTGGTTGACCCCTATTTCACCAGCACCTTTTATTATGAATTTAAACTGGCGGACATTTCCTTTGTGGAGGAACTGCAGAACCTGGTCAATGTTAATGGCGATGTTTTTGTCATGGCCCGGATATGGGTTAAAAAAATGAGCACTGGGGTGCGTTGCATTCCATTCGTCGCTGGCGATGTGGAAGATTAACGATCATCATTATAACAAAGGGAAAACGCGCACATGAAGCGGTTCATTGAAAACCATAAGGGTGAAACATTTGACCTGATCATCGTCGGCGGCGGCATTACCGGGGCGGCGGTGGCCTATGATGCAGCGGGCAGAGGTTTCAAGGTCGCCCTTCTGGAAAAGAAAGACTACGGATGGGCCACCTCGGCGGCCACGTCCAAACTGATTCACGGCGGGCTCAGGTACCTGCAGAACCTGGAGCTGGGGCTTGTCCGGGAGTCATTGCGCGAGCGCCTGATTCTCGAAAATATTGCGCCCAATCTGGTGTATCCCATTCCCTTTCTGGTGCCGGGATACAGCGATGTCAAGCGGAACAAATGGCTTCTGCGTGCCGGCTTGACCATGTACGACATCCTGTCCTTTGACCGAAACCGGACCTGGGATGCGGGCAAACATATTCCCGGTCATACATGGCTGTCCCGGTCAAGAATCATGGCCCTGGAACCGGAAGTGCGCTCACAGGGCATGAACGGCGGGTCCATTTACCATGACTGCCAGAGCCTTTATCCGGAACGGCTGACCCTGGCGTTTATCAAGTCCGCGATCAAGCACGGCGCCAAAACCGCCAACTACGCCAAGGTGGTTCATTTCCTTTTTTCCAAAGACAATGGAATCGAAGGCGTCCGGGTTGAGGACCAGTTCACCGGCAACCAGACCGACATCAAAGGTTCCCTGGTGATCAACTGCGGCGGGCCGTGGGCGGATATCATTTTGAACCTGGCGGACAAAACCGGCGGAGGCAAACACCATATCAAACGTTCCGAAGGCATTCATATTTTAACCAAAAAATTTAAAACCAAGCACGCGGTGGTCATGTGGACCCCGTCGGGGCGGCATTTCTTCACCATTCCCTGGCGGGGTTGCCAGTTGATCGGCACAACTGACACGGACTATGAAGGGAACCCGGATGAATACAAAGTAAGCAAAAAAAGCATCGAGGGGCTCATCAAGGACACCAACGATTCCATCGGTGACGGCCGCCTGGCCTATAACGATGTTATCCACGCCTGGGGCGGCTTGCGGCCCCTGGTGGATGATCAAACCGAGGGCACCTATGAATCCTCTCGCAAGTATGAAATCTACGACAACAGCGCGGACGGCATGGACGGACTGATTACAGTGGAAGGCGGCAAATACACCACCAGCCGGCATCTTGCGGAAACGGTTCTGACAATGGTAGAAACGAAACTGGGCCGCGCCCCCAAAACACCCCTGACCGATAAAATGTTTCTGACGGGATGCGAGATCAAGGATATGGCCGGATTTATGACCGAATTAAAAACTGCGTACGCAAAGCAGCTCAGTCCTGAAAACATTGAGTTCGTAGGCCGGAATTATGGCACCGAAAGCCGTAAGGTGCTGGATCTGGCCCGTCAGCATCCAGAATACAGGGAAATCATCTGCGAGGATGGGCAGATTCTGGCCTCCGTAATTTACGCCATCCGGCATGAATCCGCCAGAACGCTTGAAGATATTGTCATGCGCCGCACCGGTGTCGGCAATATCGGTCATCCGGGAAAAGACCGGCTTGAAAAAATCGCGGCGGCTGCTCAAAAAGAACTGGGATGGGACCACGAACGGTCAGCGGAAGAAGTGCAACGCATGGAAGGGTTGTTGCGCCTGCCGGCATAGAACCAGAAAATGGAGCACCGACGAGCGGTATTTCATCCGCATTGACCGGCGCTCCATTTTTAATTATAAAACGATACCAATTGTTACGGCGTAAGCGACATTTCATTCACCCGGCTGGCGTCTCCCGCGGCCAGAGCCGCTTGGCCGTAATCCGCCTCTGGAATGATATGGTCCACAAACCCGCCCTGTTCCGGGGGTGCGGTCAAAAATGTCAAAAACGCCATCCATTCCTTGACTTCCTGAATGCCATTGGCGGACGGGTCTCTGTCGAGTCTTGAATCCAGCATATTGGCTGGGGTGACCGGCTGCCCGCTGTTGTTCAAGGGTGTGACCGGCAAATGGAGCGCCGCCAGCAGCGCCTGCAAATCCGCACTCTGCATCACGAAATACATGTAAATATCCATCACGCACGGATAAAGCGCATTGTCATCCACCGGAACCGCCGCTGGCCCCGCGCATTTAAAATCAACACCATTATACAGCATGACGGACCCCGGAACCACTTGATACATCCCAGATGCGCCCGCATGGGTGTAGCGAAGGCCTGACAAATTAAGATAATAGGAAGATTTCAGGTTCACCAGCGCAAAATAAAGCGCATGATAGGGATGGGACGGGCTGGCGAGCTGGGCCATAAACGCGTCATCCGCAGCGGCGATGACATATGCGGCCAGTTGGCACATGTTTTGCACATGCGCGCCGGTCAGGTTCACCTGCATCAGCGGATATCCAGGAACATTCTGCTGGGTGGAATCAACAGTCATGCCCAGCGGCAGCACGCTGTACATATCGGCGAACGTCACCTTCTGCCCCAGATCAAAGCCATCGCGCACCACGCCGTTGGCCACAATACCAATAGCGCCGTTTGTTCCGCGCAAAAGATACCGCAGGGAATCGGCCACAAGATCACCCATGCCGCTTTCATCCGCTATTTCCGGTATGCCCAGATTGGCGGACCCGGAGCCAGCCACGACATCGTTGATGCCGATACCGAGCTGGGGTTTTAACACCTCATCAATACCTGCATTAAACATATCCACGATAAAATTCATGGACGGATCGCCGGGGGTTGCATCATTAACGGGATGATTGGTAATGACCGCGTTTGTCACCCCGGAGCCGACTTCCACCGTCACATCCAGTTGGGCGAGATTCATCCCATAATGCCCCGCACAAATGATCCGGGTGCCGCTTTCCATCACAATCTCCGGCGTCATCTCATGTTCATGGCCGGATGCGATAATATCAATGCCGGTGACATTCCGCGCCAGCAAAATATCATCCCCGCCGGGAGTTCCCGCCGGATCTGTAATGCCGGAATGGGAAAGCGCGATGACAATATGCACGCCCAGATCGTTTTTCAGATGATCCACGGTCTGCTGAATATCGGCATAATCATGATCAAACGTGACAGGCGTGGCCAAAGGCGCGTCATTCTCCGCATTTTTGCCCAGAAGGCCCATGATTCCGATCTTCAAACCGTTATCCAGGGTTTTGACAAGCGTCGGCACAATCATACCGGCGGCGGCGAACGCCTCAATGCCGTCGTCAGCCGTGCCCGCCACGCCATCCGTCTTCATATTGGACGCCACAATGGGAACGGTGAACCCCTTACCGTCCGCGCCACGGGCATTTTTCAAAATCATGGCGAGCCCCGCGGGCCCGTAGTCAAACTCGTGATTGCCAAGGGTGACGGCGTCATAATCCATAAATTCCATAAAATAAAACGCCGCTGGGGAAGTGCCCAGGGTCATGTCATACACCGTACCCATGATAAAATCGCCGGAATCCACCAGCACCGTGGGAATATGATTCGCGGCGTCCGCTGTCCGGATCTGCTTGATTTGAGTGGTCAACCGGGCGTAGCCGCCCTGCGTCTTGTCGGCGCCGCCGGAACTATCAATGCCGTCTTCCGGGCTATAGGTCAATGACGAGCCGGTACCGCTGGCACGGTGATGAACGTCCGTGGTCTGAAGCAGCGTAAAAGAGACCACGTCACCTTGTGAAAGCACGGGCGGTCCGGTATCAACCGGCTTTGAATCATCGGAATCGTTGCACCCGCCAAGCGAGAACATTACCAAAACGGAAAAAATCATTACGCATGTTTTTTTCATACGCCCTCCCTCCATTTTTAATTTTTTCTAAAACTCCCGGACTGCGCGATCTGCATTTACAACAATGAACAGCGTTTAAAGAATTTTATAAAAAACATTCATCCCTGACTGACGGACTCGTAAAAAATCGTTTTCCGGAAGGCTTTGTATAATATTCGCGGGCAACAGGTTCAGGAAGCCTTTATCACCTCGCTGATTTTTTTGGACAATGCCTGGATACTGAACGGTTTTTGAATAAACCCGCTGCACCCCCGTTTCATGATGGCGGACGCCTGCCCGTCGATGCTGTAACCACTGGAAAGCAGGACTTTCACATTGGGATTGATGACTTTCAGGCGATCAAATGTTTCGGCCCCGCTAACGCCCGGCATGATGAGATCCAGAATCACCATGTCAATCCGGTCATGACGTTCCCGGTAAATATCAATGCCCTTTTGCCCATCGTTCACCGCCGTCACCTCATACCCCAGCGCCTGAATCATTTCCTCAGCCACAGTGAGGACCATCTGCTCGTCATCAATCAGCAAAACAGCGCCCCTGCCTTCGATAATTTTCTCATCAAAAATGGGTTCCGGTTTTGCGGCTTTCGATGAAGCGGGAAGAAAAATATTAAACGTGGTTCCATTGCCTTTTTCGCTGTATACCGTAATAAACCCGTCATGATTTTTAATAATGCCGTAGGCGGACGCAAGCCCCAGACCGGTGCCACGGCCCCGCTCACGGGTGGAAAAAAAGGGTTCAAACACCCGTTTCGAGGTCGCCTGGTCCATGCCGACACCGGTATCGGTCACGGAAATCTTCACATATTTTCCCGGTTCCAGATCATAGGGATCGGTCCGGCTTTTATCCAGGGTTTCATTGACTGTCCGGATATACAGGTCGCCGCCGCCCGGCATGGCGTGAGCGGCATTGACGTACATGTTCAGCAGCACCTGCTCAATTTGCCGCTGGTCCACTTCAACCGTCAAAAGCGCCTCGTCCAGGGCTTCATGGAGGATGATTTCCTTTTTGGTACGACCGAACAGAATATTTTGTTTTTTGATCAGATCATTCAGATCAGTGGGTTTTACCTCGAACTTGCCGCTTCGGGCGATGCCCAGCATTTGCCGGGTCAGGTCCGACGCCCGGATGATGTATTCCTCAATCTCCTTGAGATGCTTGTGATCCGGGGCATCCGGGCTTTTGTGCAACATCAGGAGAGACAGCCGCCCCTGAATTCCCATCAGGAGATTATTAAAATCATGGGCGATGCCGCCGGCCAGGGTGCCCAAAGATTCCATTTTCTGGGCCTGCTGCATATGCCACTGATATCTTTTTACCTCGGAAATGTCCCGCAGGATCAGCAGAACGCCTGCGGGATCACCCGCGTGATCCACAAAACGGGAAGCGCTGATGCTCACATCCAGGAGACAGCCGTCTTTGGTATATCGCTGGGTCTCATAGCTGCGAAGGGGATGGTCCTCGTCAAACACCCTCTGTATCAGGTCCGCGAGAGGCTCTTTTAATGGTTTGGGAATATAGGGAATTTTATCATTTTTCATTTCCGCCAGATTCCACCCGAAAATATGGATAAACGCAGGATTGACAAACTGCACATGGAAACTGGCGTCCAGCAGGAGAATGGCGTCCGGGGATGAGTTTAACAGGGACTGGTAGAGTTCCTCAGCCTGGTGGGCTTCCTTGAAAAGTTCACGATACCGGATCCGGCCTTTTTTCAATATCTCCGCAGCTTTTATTTTATCGGTAACGTCCCGGCCGATGCCCCGGAAACCGATGGGATTTCCTTCACCGTCCCTGATCAAATACGCGGATACTTCCAGATAATGCCGCTTGCCGTCTTTGGCCAATATTTCATAATCGGCAATATCAACCGGTTCAGCGGTCAGATATAGCTGATGAAATATCTGGAACATGCGTTTGGCGGCTTCGGGCGTCGCATATTGCCGGTTGTTCATTCCGGTCAGTTCTTCGGCGGTATAGCCGTAAGCCGCGCATACCGCAGGGTTGAAATGAATCATGTTGCCGTCTAAATCCACTTCAAAATAGATATCCTTCATGCTGTTGAAGATAGACTGGAACCTTTCTTCATTGGACTTTAGCTGCGCTTTCATGCGCCGCAGATCCAGAATCTCCTTTTCCAGTATTTCAATTTGCTCTTTTACCAGAGCGTCGGCAGGGATGGCAGGCATTCGGGATCTCCATCGGGGGCGTAGGTTGAGACCTTATGACCAGATAGATTTTAACTTACGCTATTGATGAAAATTTGTCAAGCTTCGGAAACCCAGGTTCGGGAATCTCGAAAACCACTTTTATGGGATTACCGCGCTCCAGCAGATACGGTGCCACCACTCCCGCTTGTTTAATCACATCCGGATCCCGGAGATTCATCGGCATGTCCGTGGCTTTTTTCTGGAGATCCAGATTGATGGTGGTTTTGACGGTTAGGCCGAACCGGTCCAGACCGTAAAACCGGTTGATGGCAAGATTGGCGAGCAGCCGGGCTGGAGGCCTGATTTTTTCTCCGGAAATATCCAATATTTTTTTTGGCCCGGCGTTCCCTTTTTGTTGATTTGTGCTTTTGCCTCACGTATGAATCCAAGGTTTTTAAAAACCCGGAGCAAAACGCCCATTCCCAAAAAAGGATCCGACAATATGGATGATGAAACAATCATAGAGGTTAGTGATTATTATGCGCAAGACACCTTTAACCGCATCAA
>DAIEHU010000102.1 GCA_027353395.1 Desulfobacteraceae bacterium | reverse complement strand
GCCGTATGGACCCGCCCGGCCATCCCAACCATGTCCAGGGACCAGGGCGGGGATTGTCTTTTAAGCTACGGACATAAGGACGATATGATGCGAAACAATTTTCTGCCATTTTCCAAGCCATCGATTTCCGATGCCGACATCCATGCGGTTGTTGAGACGCTGACATCCGGGTGGATTACCACCGGTCCCAGAGCCGCTGAATTTGAGATGAAGTTTTGCGAGTATACCGGAGCAAAGGCGTCCGTGGCCCTTACATCGGCCACGGCGGGCATGCACCTGCTCTTGAAGGCCCTGGGCATCGGTCCGGGGGATGAGGTGATCACGCCTTCCATGACCTGGGTGTCAACCGTCAATCTGATTTCGCTGGCCGGAGCGACGCCGGTGTTTGCAGATATCGACAAGGATACGATGATGGTGACGCCGGATGCCGTGGAGCGCTGCATCACGCCCCGGACCCGGATGATCGCGCCGGTGCATTTCGCCGGCGCTCCGGCGGACATGGCCCCCATCCGGGATATGGCCGCCCGGCGGGGGATTTTTCTTGTGGAGGACGCTGCTCACGCATTGGGGACATGGTATAAAGGTGAAAAAACCGGCTCACGGGGAACCGTTATTTTTTCTTTTCATCCCATTAAGAATATCACCACCGGTGAGGGCGGCATGTTCTGCTCGGATGATCCCGGACTGATTGAACGCATCAAACGCCTTAAATTTCATGGCCTGGGTGTTGACGCATTTGACAGGGATACGTTGGGAAGGTCCCCCCAGGCGGAAGTGATTGAGCCGGGATTCAAATACAATATGACGGACATTTCCGCAGCGCTCGGCATCACTCAGCTTGAGCGGGTGGACCAGTTTAATGAAAGGCGGCGGCAACTGGCCGGCCAATATATGGAAAAACTGGCGTCCGTTCCGGAAGTGACGCCTCTGATCCCGCCTTTTTATGATCACGGCCATGCCTGGCATTTGTTTATCATTCGCCTGGACCTTGCAAGGGCGGGCATGAACCGGGATGATTTCATGAAAGCCCTGAAGTCGCGTAATATCGGAACCGGCCTGCATTTCCGGGCCGCGCACATGCAGAAGTTTTACCGGGAGACGTTTAATCTGGCCCCCGGCGCTTTGCCTAATACGGAATGGAACTCGGATCGCATTTGCTCCCTGCCGCTGTTCCCGGACATGACGGAAGCGGATGTGGATGATGTGGTGGCCGCCATCAAGGAGGTGCTTAAAAAATGAGTGAGGAAAAACAAGGCGCTGACGGAGTCGTTTCCCGCCAGCGGAATATCAGCATCGTGATTCCGGTGTATAATGAGGAGCCGAATCTGGATGAACTGGTTGACCGGTGTATGAAGGTTGGCCTAAGCATGGGCCGGTCTTTTGAGATCATTCTGGTCAATGACGGCAGCTCGGATGGATCGGAACAGAAAATCGCAGGCGCCTGTGAACAATATCCGGATGCGGTTTCCGGCGTTATTCTCAACCGGAATTATGGCCAGCATAATGCCATTATGGCAGGTTTTGAACTGTGCCGGGGAGAGATCATCGTGACCCTGGATGCGGATTTGCAGAATCCCCCGGAAGAGATTCCCCGCTTGGTCGAATGCATGGAAAAGGGATATGATGTGGTGGGAAGCGTGCGAAAAAACCGCCAGGACTCATTTTTCAGAAAAATTGCATCCCTTGTCACCAATAAGGTGGCCCGTCATTATACGGGCGTGATGATGACCGATTACGGATGCATGTTGCGCGCTTACCGGCGGCATATCGTGGACGCCATGATCCAGTGCACGGAGCGCAGCACGTTTATTCCCGTTCTGGCCAACAGTTTCGCCGGGTCGGCGACGGAAATCGAGGTGAACCATGCCGGGCGAGGCCACGGCGATTCCAAATACAATTTATGGAAGCTGGTGAACCTTCAGTTTGATCTTTTAACCAGCATGTCGACGCTCCCCTTGCGCCTTCTTACCATTATCGGTGTGCTGATCGCCGCCTTCGGCGTAGGCTTTGGCCTTTTTCTGGGTATTATGCGGATCATTCACGGGCCGGAATGGGCCGCGCAGGGGGTTTTCACCCTTTTCGCCATGTTGTTTGTTTTTGTGGGGGTTCAGTTTATCGGCATGGGGCTTCTGGGAGAATACCTGGGCAGAATTTATCACGATGTCCGTGCCCGGCCCCGTTTTTTTATCCGGCGGCTGGTGGGGGATTTGAAAAAACCGGGTCAGAATTCATAATTATAAGGAAATCACAATGAAAACAATTGTATTGGCGTATCACGACATGGGGATCGCGGGGATTAAGGCCCTGCTTCGGCAAGGGTATGAAATTACCGCCATCTACACACATAAGGATGATCCGGCTGAAAACCGCTGGTTCGGCTCAGTGGCGGAATTCGCGGCAACCGCCGATATTCCGGTTTTTGCGCCGGAAGATATCAATCATCCCCTGTGGGTGAACCGCATCAAAGAACAGTCTCCGGATATTATATTCTCTTTTTATTACCGGCAAATGGTGGCGTCTGACATTCTTTCCATTCCCCGGCTGGGATGCTTCAACCTCCACGGCTCGCTTCTGCCGGAATACCGGGGCCGGTGTCCGGTGAATTGGGCCATTATCAATGGGGAAACGGAAACCGGCGTTACGCTTCATGAAATGACCCCTCGCCCGGATGACGGCGATATCGTCAGCCAGAAGAAAGTATCCATCGCAAATGATGATACGGCCCAGACATTGATGAACAAGTTATGCCTCGCCGCCTCCGAAATGCTGGATGCGGTTTTGCCAGAGATCCAAAAGGGTGTGATTCCGAAAGCGCCCCAGGACAAAATGGCCGCATCCTATTATGGGGGCCGGAATCCCGAGGATGGCGAAATCAACTGGCGCGCCGCCGCGGGAAATGTCCGGAATCTGGTCCGGGCCGTGACAAAACCCTATCCTGGCGCATTTTCTTTTATTGGCGCCAAAAAATATTTTTTCTGGAAACTCACGATTGTTCCGGAAGCGGAAAATGGGGAGGGCGAGAAATCTTCACGATCTGCGGAAATTGCTCCCCTGCCCGGAACCATTATTTCCACCAGTCCGCTGTGCATTCAGTGCGGGAAAGGGGCTGTCCGGGTGGATTTCGGCCAGAGGGAAGGGGATATCGAGATGAACGGCAATCAGCTTGCCGAATCGACATCGCTTTTGCCGGGAATGCGTTTCGGATCAGACCCCAGAACCTGCGCCGTGCGGATGAAAAAGCCAAAAGTGCTGATTCTGGGGGTTGGCGGGTTTATCGGGAACGCGCTGAGTGAACGGCTGCTTGAGAGCGGAAAGTATGAGGTGCATGGCATGGATCTCAATTCCGACGGCATTCAGCGGCTCATCGGCAGGCCGGATTTTTACTTCCATGAGGGGGACATTTCCATTCATCGCGAATGGATCGAGTACCATATCAAGATATGTGATGTGATTCTCCCGCTGGTGGCCATCGCCACGCCAGCGGAATATACCCGTAATCCCATTAAAGTGTTCGAGCTGGATTTTGAAGAAAATCTGCGTGTGGTCCGCTATTGCGTGAAATACCATAAACGGCTGCTGTTTCCGTCCACCTCGGAAGTTTACGGCATGAGTGATGATACGGAGTTTAATGAAGAAACATCCCGGCTGATCCTTGGGCCCATCAGCAAGCAGCGCTGGATTTATTCGTGCAGTAAACAGTTGCTGGACCGCGTCATCTGGGCGTATGGCCGCATGGAAGGACTTCGATTCACGCTTTTCCGGCCATTCAACTGGATCGGGCCTAGGCTGGACAGCCTTTCTTCAGCCCGGATTGGCAGCTCCAGGGCCATTACCCAGTTGATTCTGAACCTGGTGGAAGGCAGTCCCATTCAACTGGTGGACGGCGGGAGGCAGAAGCGGTGTTTTACGGATATATCCGATGGCGTCGAATGCCTGTACCGGATTATCGAAAACAGGAATAATGTCTGCGACGGGCGTATTATCAATATCGGCAACCCGGACAATGAAGCCAGTATTAAGGAATTGGCCGAAATGCTGGTGGAAAATTTCAATCGTCATCCGCTCCGGTCCCAATTCCCGCCTTTTGCGGGATTGCAGGAAGTGGAAAGCGGGACTTTTTATGGGGAAGGATATCAGGATGTCGCGCATCGGAAACCGTCCATCAAAAACGCCTGGAAGCTTCTGAAGTGGCGTCCGGTGGTTGAACTGGAGCGGTCCGTCATCGAAACCCTGGATTTTTTTCTTAGAAATGAGCAGATAGAAAGTGATCAGGCCGATGGATGCCGTTTGTAAAGCAGGTTGCGGCATTGGTGAAGAGTTGTTTTTAGGCCTTCGAATTGATGTGGACACATTGACGGGCGCACGCCGCGGGGTGCCCCGTCTGCTTGCCGTCCTTAAAAACTACGGCATCCGGGCCTCCATATTCTTCTCCGTGGGGCCGGATAATATGGGGCGTCATCTCTGGCGGCTGATGCGTCCGGGTTTTTTGAAAAAGATGCTGCGCACCAACGCGGCGAGTCTCTATGGCTGGGACATTCTGCTTCGGGGGACAGCGTGGCCGGGCCCCAATATCGGCGAAAGAACATCTTCCATTATACAGGCGGCGGCGGAAGACGGCCATGAAATCGGTCTTCATGCATGGGACCATCACGGGTGGCAGGCCCGCCTTGACCGTATGGACGCCAAAACCATCGATTCCCATATCCGGCGCGGATTTGATTTCCTGACCCGGATACTGGGGACGCCCCCGGTCTGTTCGGCAGCCCCTGCATGGAAAATCAATGATGCCGCTCTGCTGTGCAAGACGGCGTTTCCGTTCCAATACAACAGCGACTGCAGGGGCACGCGGGTGTTTTATCCGGTCGTCGCGGGCAACCCCCTGTCTCAGCCCCAAATTCCCGCCACGCTGCCCACCTATGACGAAGTCATTGGAAAACCGGGCGTGAATCACGGTAATTATAATGCGTTTATCCTGTCGCGGCTGGTTCCCGGAAAACTGAATGTGTTGACCATTCATGCCGAAGCAGAGGGCATGAGTTTGCGCCCGTTGTTTGAGGATTTCATCCGGATGGCGCGTTCCAGGGGGGTTGTTTTAGGACCGCTGGGGCAAATTCTGAAAGATTCCGGCTCCATTCCACCGGGCGTTGTGACGGCGGGGAAAATAGAGGGCAGGGAAGGCTGGGCCGCGGTTGGGGAATAAAAATGGATGCATGGCGAATGATGAATGTTGCGGTCATCATTCGCCATTTTTGTTGAGGGAGTTCATGAGTATCAAAAAATCGTATAAAAATGCGATGCAATATTATGCGGTGCTTTTTTTGGTAGGGATATTCCGGATTTTGCCCCGGCGGACCGGCATTTCTGTTGCGCGATGCCTGGCGATGTTTTTTTACTGGGCGTCGGGAAAACATCGAAACAATACCATCCGTCATCTGACCCTGGCCTTTGGCGATGAAAAATCCGGCCGGGAAATCAGGCGCATCTCCCGAAATGTATTCCGTCATCTGGCGGCAGCGGGTGTGGACGCCGTCCGGATACCCATATTTATCCGGCAGGGCATGGACCGGTATATAAAAGCCGAAAATTTGCATTATTTTGAAGAAGCCTTTGGAGAAGGGAATGGGATGATCCTTTTAACCGCGCATTTCGGCAACTGGGAGCTGCTGGGCGCGTGGCTGACATGGAAAGGCTACCCTCTTCGGGTCGTGGGAAAGCCCTTGACCAATCCCCGGTTGAATGATCTGATTTTGCAAATCCGGAATCAGGCTGGATATATCAATATCGCCAGGGGAATCGAAACCCGGGAAATTCTTCGAGCGCTGAAACAGGGCTGCCCTCTGGGGATGCTTATCGATCAGGATACCCGGGTGAAAGGCGTGTATGTGGATTTCTTTGGAAAAAAAGCCTATACGCCGGTGGGACCAGTGCTGCTTGCCAGGCGGTTTAATATCCCGATTGTATTCGCGTTTATGCATCTGGAGAAAGATTTATCCTATCATATTGAATTTCTGCCGCCCATGAAAGTTTCGGATTCCGGCGATCCGGAGGCGGACCTTATTGCGGACATCCAGAAATGTTCGGATATGGTTGAGCAGGTGATTCGAAAGCATCCTGAACAGTGGGTCTGGATTCACCGGCGATGGAAGCGGCAGACGAAAGACATGAATGAACCGGTCGCCAGGCAATCCATCTGAATATTCCCGGTTGACAACGCATCCAACATATTGACCTGGAAGGCTATAGATATGAAACCGGTTGGTTTTTTATTGATTTTGATATTTTTGGGTTTATATATCCTGCCGCTCGGCGTGCGGCCCCTGGTCTATCCGGATGAACCCCGGTATGCGGAAATCGCTCGTGAGATGGTGGCGGACGGGGACTTCGTGGTCCCTCATCTGAACGGGCTGCGATATTTTGAAAAACCCGTGATGGGCCACTGGTTGAATGCCGCATCCATTCTGGTTTTTGGTGAAAATGAATTCGCCGTAAGATTTCCATCCGCTTTGGCCGCCGCTTTGTCCGCATTGATGCTTTTTTTTCTGGTTCGGCGGTTTTCCGCCAAAACCATTGACGGCGAATTCGGGAATGACGGCTATTTTGCCGGCGGAGCCGCGGCCCTGATTTTTCTCACCTGTTTTGAAGTGTTTGCAGTCGGCGTCTACAGCGCTTTAGACAGTATGTTTTCCTTTTTTATCTCCGCCGCAATGATTTGTTATTATTATGCGTTATCAGAACATGGAGGGACGGGGCGCAGAAACGTACTGCTCTCGTATTTTGGAATTCTGATCGGGTTCGCATTTTTGACCAAGGGGTTTCTGGCGTTTGTCATACCGGTGACCGCCATTGCCCCGTTTTTGGTATGGGAGAAACGATGGAACGAATTTTTTTCATCTCCCTGGATCTCCCTGGCGGCCGCCGTGATGGTGATTTTGCCCTGGGCGGTTTGGATTCATTTAAGAGAGCCGGATTTCTGGCATTATTTTTTCTGGGAAGAACATATCCGGCGTTTTGCGGCGGATGACGCACAGCACAAGGCGCCTTTCTATTATTATCTTCTGTGGTTTCCCATAACCGTCATGCCTTGGACGTTTCTGCTGCCGGCCGCCGTCAGCGGGCTCCGGAAAAAGACGTCCCATGCGCCGTTT
This sequence comes from Desulfobacteraceae bacterium, assembly GCA_027353395.1. GTDB lineage: Bacteria > Desulfobacterota > Desulfobacteria > Desulfobacterales > Desulfosalsimonadaceae > SURF-3. Next base: position 1,143 of record DAIEHU010000102.1, on the reverse strand, counting down.
GACACGCCGCTCATCCGGTATGCGGTTTGCTGGCTGGTGTTTCCCTTTTTATTCTTTTCCGTGGCGAAAGGAAAGATTATCACCTATATTCTGCCATGCCTTATCCCTTTCGCCCTGTTGTCCGCCATGGGTTTATTGAGTTATATCAGCAGCAAGAACAAAGCCGGCGCCCAAGTCAAAAGCATCGACTACGTTTCCGCAGGAGCGGCTGTGGCCGCCTGTTTTTTTGCAGGCCTGGTTCTCGTGTTGACAATCATGCAGATGACGGATGTTTTCCACTTTAAACCGTTTATCCTGGAATGGAAATACTGGGTGGCTGTTTTGGGGTTGATCGTCTGTATTGCATGGATGCCCGCTGTGATAAAAATCCATGACGGCCGGAAAAAAATCGTGATTTACGGGCTTTCGCCCGTTCTGCTCATGTTCGTCGCGCATTTCTTATATCCGGACGCCATTCTGGATAAAAAAACGCCTGGAGCGTTTTTGATGGAACACGCCGGCCGGGTTCTCCCCGGAACGGTTATCGTCTCGGATTATAGTCCGGTACAGGCTGTTTGCTGGTATTACAAGCGGCAGGATGTCTATCTGCTGGGCAATACCGGGGAATTAACCTATGGTGTCCTGCAGCCGGACGCGGCCTTCCGGCTGCTCACTGTCGAAAAGCTAAAGGGCGTGATTAATGAAAACCGCCGGAACCTGGTTCTGGTGGCGAGAAAGAACAATTATCAGAAATGGAAGGCGGATCTGCCAGCGCCGGTTTTTATAGACAGCAATGGCCAGTTTGTTTTCGTGGCATATTAACCATTTGATTGGAGCTTCTCACGCTGCCAAGCCCCGCCCTGCCGGTGGTCAACCCCGGCAAGTCCCAGCACGGATTTTTCATCTCGGCGGATTTGCTGCGCCGGAAGGGATATTCCTGCGAGTTTATTTATGGCGGAGAAGGTCATTTCGACAACATGAAAATCTTTTTTCTTTGCAATGGCTTTCATCGCGTCATTGAACAAAAAGATTATGACCGTCCCCATTATGTGGCCAATTGGGCCACCCTGGATACCGCGATAAATTGCATCGCTTAACTGAAGACGTGGCCGATGATAAGATGATGACCAATTCCAATCTCTCATTGACAGGCCGAGCGGAATA
>DAIEHU010000101.1 GCA_027353395.1 Desulfobacteraceae bacterium | reverse complement strand
ACAAAGGTCAACATCTATGCGCATAAATCCATGTATTTTTCAAATTTACAAAAGGCATGGAATCAAAATGTGCAACTTCGCCGCCGCCATCAAAAGTAACCCGAGTACCTATCACTGTTATTTTTCGATTTCAAGCAAAAAAATAATTATTTTTTTAAAAAAAAATTAATATCAATATAATTATTTTTTTGTCAAACATATTATCATTAAATTTGGTTAAAAATTTCTGAAGATCGTTTTGAGTCCTTAAAATTTGGAACTTCTGCTGCATGGTTGCAGTGTTTCTATTTGGATTTTTCTTGGCCGCAACCTACAAGTTGACCCTCATTGGCCTGAAATAGAAGAGGTCAATCGCTATTTATTTCATAAATTCTTGACAGATGCCCTTCCATCTATTATGTATAACGAAATTATCGTCATTTTATGATGCTTTGTCTACCATCTGGCGCACTGAAAAGCTTGCGAAATCAGGCATCACGGAAAAATTAACCCATTAAAACGTCGAGGTATAAACTATGATACAGCTACCCATTTTTAGACGGACATTGATAGCCATTTTCATAGTCTGTATGATGATTGTTTCTTTCGGCTGTGCTGATTTACATAAAAAAAGCACTTTGCTATCTGGGAAACCCGCCAAAACAGATGATGCAAAACTTTACGCATTAGAAATGTCAAATACGCCGGATTCCATTGAGCAGGGACAGCAAGCTGATTCCACAGACGCTTTTTCTGGCAGTGAAGAAAATCCCGCCGATCTTAATCCTCAGGGAACCCCTGAGAACGATTCCGCCAGCATCGAAATTCAAAATCATCTCGATGAGGCGCTGGATTATTATCAGGCGTCTCAGGATTTCTGGCAGCAGGGTGAAACGGACAGCGCATTGCAGGCCCTTGATCAGGCGTATACCTTGATTTTAGAAGTTGACACCCTTGATCTGCCGAAATTCAACCAGCAAAAAGATGATTTGCGGTTTATGATTTCAAAACGAATTCTTGAAATTTATGCGTCACGGCATACAACAGCAAAAGGCAATCATAAAGCCATTCCAATGGTTATAAATGCCGAAGTTCAAAAAGAAATCGATGCCCTTACCTCAGAGGAGGGCCGGGCTTTTTTTGAAAATGCCTATAAACGTTCAGGCAAATATCGCCCATACATTTTGAGCGAACTGAAAAAAGCAGGACTCCCGGAGGAGCTTTCCTGGCTGCCATTAATCGAAAGCGGCTTCAAAGTAAAAGCGATGTCCAGCTCACGGGCGTTGGGACTTTGGCAATTTATCGCATCCACAGGACATAAATTCGGCCTGAAGAGAACCCAGTATGTTGACGAACGGCTTGACCCCTATAAATCAACCCAGGCCGCGATTGAATACCTCAAAGAACTGCATGAAATTTTTGGCGACTGGCCTACCGTGCTTGCCGCGTATAATTGCGGCGAAGGCAAGGTTCTCAGCACCATCAGAGATCAAAATGTCAACTATTTAGACGATTTTTGGGATCTGTACAAGCGCCTTCCCAGTGAAACTGCGCGATATGTTCCAAAATTTCTGGCGACCGTTCAGATCGCCAATAATATGAAAAAATACGGCATGGATGATATCGCCGTAGATGAACCTGCAGAATTTGAAACCCTCACCATATCCAAACAAACCTGTTTAGAAGATATCGCGGGAGCAATCCAAGTTGAAGAAAAATGCCTTGCGGATCTGAACCCTGAACTCCGTTATAAGATGCTTCCGCCTGATGACTATGCATTAAAAGTGCCGGTTGACCGCAAAGATATGCTCCTCGCCCGTATCAATGACATCCCCTGCCGTACGCAGCAGCAATATGCTAAAAACCTGTCGCCGATGCCGCCCCAGATCACTTATCATCAGGTCAGACGGGGAGAAACCCTGTCAAGTATCGCGAATCGGTATAATATTAATTTAACTGAGATTACCCGGTATAACAATATCCATAGAACCGACAATATCGCTGTCGGAAAATTTCTTAAAATCCCTCATTCAGGCGCAATTACTACTGCATTTACGGGCACCACTATCAACAGGAGCAATGCCGATAACAGCAGTAACAACAACAAAGAAAATATGATCACCTACCACGTCCAGCAAGGAGATTCGCTGTACACCTTGGCAAAACGATATAATACCACAGCCAAAAAGATACAGCGGTTAAATAACTTAAGCCGGGCCCGGCTGACCTCTGGACAATCATTGAAAATTCCTTCAAACCAGCCGATTCAAAATGATCTTAAAATATACAAAGTTAAAAACGGGGATTCCGTAGCAGAAATTGCATCCAATCACAAAATGGATTTGGACCATCTTTTGAGTCTGAATAATCTCAAAAGAGGCAGCACGATCTATCCTGGACAGCGGCTATACGTCAAATAGGGATCGATTTTCAAAGCAACGCAACGCCCGAATAGGCCGCTCCTGAACAACCGGCTGTTTTTATGCAGCTATATCGGCTTATTTGAAAATAGGTAATAATAGATATCCGGTATATTATATACGATACCGATGGGTTTATGGTCTTGGAACACCGGGAGCCGCCGGTACTTGTGCTTGATCATGCGGTCCAGCAGGGCCCATCACGTGCTCGTCCTGTGAAGCGCCCACGATGGTTTTGCTGCGAAATGTCAATTTACTATTGATTTTCCAGATAGTTGCGGGTAAATTCATAATCCAGCTTCTGGTTATCGCGGGTATCCCTTTCCACAATCGCCAAAATTTTCCCGCCCACCAGTGGAATGCCGCACCTGGCTTCGGATTCGATAATATATTCACACCCTTTTTCAGTTGGCCGCAGGACAAGGACTCCCTTCATGGTGATGGGCATGCCTTTGATGTCGATTTCAAACACCCCGGTTTTAAGTTCCTTGTCAAAAAACCGCCAGGTGTCCTTCGCCACCACGGTATTTGTGGCTTTAATAAATTTTTTGAGGATTTCCGGAGGCTTTGCCGCAATATCCATCTGACTGCGAATGACAAATTCCCTGCCGCTCCGCCCGCATTCGAGAACCTGAATATTTTTTGCGCCTGTGGCTTCAAATTTTTGGGCAAGATAGGACGGGTTCGTAAGAACCTTGAATACGGTTTCCACATCCTTGTCATATGCATGGGTAATGGTAAATTTCATGGCATTCGATTCCTTTCTGGCCTGGTGACGGATTATTCACATGGATAATCGTATACTTCCCCTGCAAAATTTCTGAACATCAGTTTTGATGGCTTTCCACTCACCCCATAATCCGGCAGAATGGGAATTTTGCCGCCGCCCTGAGGCAGGTCGATCATGTAATGCGGAACTCCCATGCCGGACATTCTGCCCCTGAGATGAATCATGATCTGCTTTCCCGTTTCAATCGAGGTCCGGAAATGCCGGGTTCCTTCGATGGGATCCGCATGATGCAGGTAATAGGGCCGGACCCGGATTTTCAACAACTCCCGCATAAGCCGCATCATGACCTCCGGATCATCATTCACCCCTTTTAGCAGCACCGTTTGCGAGCCCAGGGGAATGCCCGCGTCCGCCAAAGACTCACAGGCCCTGGCCGAGACCTGCGTGATTTCATCCGGATGGTTGAACTGGATATTGATATAAAGCGGCGCAAACCGGCGAAACAACGCCACCAAATCGCCGGTTATCCGCTGGGGCAATGTGCAAGGCGTTCTTGTATGAATCCGGATCATGTCTACCTGGGGAATGTCATGAAGCTGGGACAGCAAGCGCTCAATCCGGTCATCAGGCAGCAGCAACGGGTCGCCGCCGGACAAAATCACCTCCCGCACATCGGGCTGGGACCGGATATAGGCAACTCCTCGGTCAATATCTTTTTCCGTCATCAGCCCCACCGGCCCCACCCGGCGTTTCCTCATGCAATGCCGACAATACATGGCGCACTGGCTGGATACCATAAACAGCACCCGGTCCGGATACCGGTGAACCAGGCCCGCCACCGGGGACTGAGGTTCCTCCCACAGCGGGTCAGGTTCAAGCGCAATATCCTGAGCAAGTTCCTCCATGTCCGGAATGCATTGACGCCAGAGCGGGCCGTTTTTTTCTGAGATCAGGGACAGAAAATAGGGGTTGATGCGCATGGGATATTTTTGCATCACCCTGCGGACCGTTTCCATATCGACCGGCATGATTCTGGACAGCGCCTCCGGGGTGACAATGCTGTCTGCAAGCAGACGCTGCCATGAATGGTCGCCGTTTGATAATGTATAAATGTCTGACATGATGGCGGGAGCAGCCCTATCCTTCCCATCGCGGAGACAAATCATGCGCGAACCCCAGATGGTCCAGAATTCTTGCAACAATGCCATCCACCAGATCATCGATGGTTGCAGGACGGGTATAAAATCCCGGCGATGGAGGCATGATCACGGCCCCGGCTTCGGCTGCCCGCACCATGTTTTTCAGGTGGATGAGACTAAACGGCGTTTCCCTGGGCAGCAGCACCAGAGGCCGGCGTTCCTTCAGGCAGACATCTGCGGCCCGGTGAATGATATTACCCGTGATGCCGTTTGCGATGGCGGCCAGGGTATTCATGGAACAGGGGGCAATCACCATGCCGTCGTGCCGGAAAGACCCGCTGGCGATAAGGGCGGAAAAATCATCGGGCTGGATTTCATCTATCTTCGCACCTTTATGAAAAATTACGCCGCTTTCACGCAGAAACATTTCAAACGACCCGGATTCATAGCCGGTTTCATATGCCATGACCTGCCGTCCGGACGGCGACACGGCAAGAAAAACTCGGACCGGCAGGGACGTCAGCGCCCTGGCCAGCCGGACTCCGTAAATGCTTCCGGATGCCCCAGTGATGGCCACAACAATTTTCTTTTGATTCAACTCATCCACCTTCTAAGAATCTCATCCGCGGCGATTCCCGCAAACAGCAGAACGGAAATGACGCTGTTGACATGAAAAAACGCCACATCAATATGTTCCAGATCATCGGGATTCACCAGCCAATGTTCAACCACATACAACGCGCCGATGATCAAAACAGACATCAAATACACGGGACCCAGATCAAATAATGTATACACACCCCAAAAAAACCCGAACGACAGGACATGCAGCAGGGAGGACAAAAAAAGCGCCGCCCGGACCCCGGACCGGGACGGCAGAGAAAACAGGTTCTGCGACCGGTCAAAATCCGTGTCCTGACAGGCGTAAATAATGTCAAACCCGGCGATATAAGTGAGCAAAGCCAGAGAAAGGCTCAAAATGCCGGTAGAAAATGTATTGGTAATGGCGATCCACGCGCCCATCGGTGCAAGGGAAATGGCGAACCCCAAATACACATGACACCAGCGGGTGAAGCGCTTGGTGTAGGAATATCCGAACAAAACCAGCAGCACTGGCACGGAAAACAGCAGGCACAACTGGCCCAGCATACTGGCGGCGACAATAAAGACCAGGGAAAATAACAGCACAAACCAGATGGCGGCGGTTCTGGACAACCGGCCGGACGGGATTTCACGCTCCCAGGTCCGGGGGTTGGCCCGGTCATAGGCTTCATCCGCGATCCGGTTGAACCCCATGGCCGCAGAACGTGCGCTCACCGCGGCAACCATGACCCAGAATACCGATGCCGCTGTAATGACATGGTGGGTCCTGCCAGCCAGCACCACCGCAGACAGGACAAACGGCAGGGCGAATATGGTATGGCTGAATTTGATCATCCGGCCATAACGCAAGACCGTTTCCGGCATCTGCCGGAAAATTCGGCTGAATTTCATAGGCGCATTCATGCTCCGGACAATCCAACCCCGTGAATCGGCGCTCCACAGGCCGGGCAGCCATGGTTTTTGATTCTGTTTTCCATCACGGTAAATCCCCGGCGCTCGATAACGGTTTCCCCGCACCCATAACACACCGTATTCTCAGCCGACAGGCCCGGCACATTGCCGGGATACACGTATTTCAACCCCGCCGCCATTCCGATGTCGCGGGCGCGCAGCAAGGTATTCACCGGCGTGGAGGGCCGGTCCGTCAACCGGTAGGTGGGATGAAACCGGCTGACATGCCAGGGCGTGTCAGCCCCAAGATCCCCCACAATAAATCCGGCCAAAGCCTTCAATTCCGACGGGTCATCATTTAACCCCGGAATGATCAGGGTGGTCACCTCCACAAACACCCCCAGGGATTTCATCTTTTTCAGGATTTCCAGGACGGGGGCAAGCCGCGCACCGCACTGTTTTTTATAAAAATCATCCGAAAACGCCTTTAAATCCACATTGGCCGCATCCAGCACCGGATGGATCATGTCCAGGGCTTCAGGCGACATGTAACCATTGGTGACAAAAATATTTTTGACGCCCCGCTCACGGGCTGCGGTGGCGACGGCATAGGCCAGCTCAAAAAACACTGTGGGTTCGGTATAGGTATAGGCGATGGATTTACAGCCGGATTGAATCGCGCCCGCCACAATGCCTTCCGGAGTCATGGATTTCCCAATGATCCTTCCATCATAATCCGTGGCCATCTGGGCGATATCGGCATTCTGGCAGAATCGGCACCGGAAATTGCACCCCACCGTGCCAAGGGAATAGGCCATGGAGCCGGGATAAAAATGGAACAGGGGTTTTTTTTCAATGGGGTCCACATGACAGGCGACGACTTTGTCATACAACAGGGTATGAAGCCGGCCGTCCCGATTTTCCCGCACATTGCACAACCCCCGGCGGCCGGCCCTGATGACACAACGGTGGCTGCATAACCGACAGCAAACACCACCATCTTTCAATTGCTCATACAATAATGCTTCCATTCGCGTTTCCTTCACACTTCCAGGCTTTTTCCGCGCAACTGACCGGCTGGCTGCCCGCCGGGATCGGTTTTGCCGCCGGCGTTTTCAGTTCAAGAGGCAGGGTCCGGAACCGGGGCACAGGCTGCGCCATAATACCGGCAAACGCGCCAAAAGGACTTTTTCTTATCAATTTTGACGTCTCCAGCCGTTCAATCCACTGGTTTTTCCATCCGGGAAAATGACAGGTCGTTTGCCAGGAGACCGGAGCGTCGCCCAAAAGCGAGTAGAACAACCGCTTGATTTCGCCGATGCTGAAAAAACGCGCGTGATTGTATATGGTGGACGCGAATACGCCCTTCATCCGACGTTCCATCGCCGTGAGCGAGTATTTAGTCAAAATGCCGACAAAAATCCCGTCTTTCGCCACGCGGCAGGCCTCGGCAAGGGCCTGTTTCGGATCATCCGCAAATTCCAGAGACAGACAAAGGATTGCATATTCAAAGGCATTATCCTCAAACGGCAGGTCTTCAGCATGGGCGCGATGCAAATCCACACGATGCCCAAATTTTTTTTCCGCAATATCCAGCATATAGGGAGACGGGTCCACACCGGTCAATTGAATTCCCATGCCAAAAAACGGCAGAAGGCTTGCGCCCCCGCCGCAACCGATATCCAGCAGCCGATCCCCGCGGGCCGGGCGCAACATCTCCACCATCAGCCGGTTTTCAAAATCAATGGTCTGCTGATTGCCGTTTTTAGCCGCCCAACGGTCATAGGCATCCGCATCTTTAAAATCAAATACATATCCCATGGGGAGGTTTTAATGAAATCAACCGCATTTTTCAAGGACAAAGCTGAAATCAAAGGAATGGGTTGAAATAAATATTGTCTAAACGGATTTTTCTGCGTATTTTGATGCCTTATCCGGCGCATGACACCACTTTAAAAAAAACGGCTGTCTTTAAATGAAATTTTATAAATATCATGGACTTGGAAATGACTACCTGGTCATGAATCCGATTGACGGCGTTAATGACCTGTCCCCATTCCAGATTCAGATGATTTGCCATAGGCATTACGGCATGGGTTCCGACGGCATTCTTTTCGGGCCGGATGAATCCCCCGCCGCCGATTTCGCGTTGCGGATATTCAATCCGGACGGCAGCGAGGCGGAAAAAAGCGGCAACGGCCTGAGAATTTTCGCCCGCTACCTTTATGACTGCGGCACGGTCCGCCATGATCCGTTTTCCATCGCCACCATCGGCGGCGTCGTGAAAGCGCAAGTCCACCCTGACATGACGATATCGGTGGACATGGGAACCATCAGTTTTGACAGCGCAAGTATCCCGGTGACCGGTCCGCGCCGCCAGGTATTGAATGACAGGCTGATCATTGACGAACGGGAAATCATTTACTCTGCCGCCACCATCGGCAACCCCCATTGCGTGGTGATTCGGGATACCGTCTCCCCGGAACTGGCGAAGAATCTGGGCCCGAAACTCGAAACCCACCCGAATTTCCCCAACAAGACCAATGTGC
>DAIEHU010000100.1 GCA_027353395.1 Desulfobacteraceae bacterium | reverse complement strand
CCCCCCCTTCATTTTCATTGGTCCCAGCCGCTTCCGCTAAAAGCGGATTGTCTTTGGGCGGCGGTGTTTTCGGATATTTGGGTTTCAAGAGAGGCGGAACATATTGTTGATATACTTCAGACGTATCCCCCTTATCCCGCAGTTGAAAGAGAATATCATCACGGGATGACGTTTTCCCCAGCCCGGCAAGCCGCATTTTTTCCTTGTTTTCTCTTTCTGCTTTCACGGCTTCATCCCTGTGTTGGAGATTATTCAATTGTTCCTCCAGGCTGTCCACATCAAACCGGACTGGCGCGGTGTTTCTGCCCACCAGAACGCCTAAGGAAAACATGAATCCGCAGATAATGAAACTGGGGATGACCCATGCCAGTATGCTGGAATAGCCGATGGGTTTAGGCCCCGGCGGTTTTCGGGGAGCGGGTGTTTTTTTTGTCTCAGGGGTTTCTTTTTCCATACGTCACATCGAGTCCGGCGCGGAAACGCCAAGCAGGGTTAAGCCGTTTCGGATGACCTTCTGGACCGCGAAGATCAAATAAAGCCGTCCGGCGGTGAGGGCGGGGTCTTCGGTAAGCACCCGGTGTTTATTGTAATAGGCGTGAAAATCGCCCGCCAGTTCCATGAGAAAAAACGCCACGCGATGGGGCTCCATAAGCTCCGCGGCCTGGCGGATGGTTTCCGGATACCGGGCCAGATGCTTGACGATGCGGATTTCTTCGGGCTCCCGGATCATCTCCATGGCTTTGCCCAGGTCCGGGTCATCAATGCCCGGTATTGTCAGGGCGTTTTCTTCTTTTGCCTTTTTCAGAATACTGGATATCCGGGCATGGACATATTGCACATAATATACCGGATTGTCGTTTGTTTTTTGTTTGGCGATCTCCAGATCAAAATCCAGGGGGCTGTCGTAATTCCGGGTCAGAAAGATAAATCGCACCGCGTCCCGGCCCACTTCATCGATGACTTCCTTGAGGGTGATGAACTGGCCGGAGCGTTTGCCCATAGACACTGGAACCCCTTGCCGCAGAAGGTTGACAAGCTGGGTCAGGATGACGGTGAACTGGCTTTTGTCCTTTCCGGAGGCCTCAATGGCGGCGCGGATTCTGGGAATGTATCCGTGATGGTCCGCCCCCCAGACATCGATAATCCGGTCAAAACCACGGTCCAGTTTGTCCTGGTGATAGGCGATATCAGAGGCGAAATAGGTGGCCTGGCCGTTGTTGCGCACCACCACCCGGTCCTTTTCATCTCCGAAAGCGGATGTGTTAAACCACAGTGCCCCGTCTTTTTCATAAATGACTTTCTGGTTTTTAAATTTTTCGATGGCGGATTCGACTTTGCCGGCGTCCACCATGGCCTGTTCGCTGTACCAGTTGTCAAATATGATGCCCAGAGAATTTAATACATTACGGATTTCTATGATCATGCGGTCTGCGGCGAACCGGGAGCAGAAGGCAACCGCTTCCGGCTCGGGGAGAGTGAATATCCAGTCCCCTTTTTCCCGGCGAAGTTCTTCGGCGATGTCCTTTATATAGTCTCCCTGGTAGCATTCTTCCGGAAATTCAATTTTTTGTCCGGCCAGTTCCCGGCAACGCAGGAGCACGGACAGTCCCAGGGTCTGAATCTGCCTGCCAGCGTCATTAATATAATATTCCCGGTGCACCTCGTATCCGCAGGCATTTAGCATCGCAGCCGTGCTGTCGCCCACAATCGCGCCTCGTCCGTGTCCCACATGCAGCGGCCCCGTGGGGTTGGCGCTGACAAATTCCACCTGCACCTTCTGCCCGTTGCCGGTGGTGGCGCGTCCATAATCCATATCCTTTGCATGGATTTCGGTGAGTACCGGATACCATGCCGATGGGCGGATAAAAAAATTAATAAAGCCGGGGCCCGCGATTTCGGTTTTTTCGATCAGCGGGTGGCTGCCGCCGATATGGCGGAGGAGGGTTTCGGCGATTTTTCGCGGGGGCATTTTGAGCGCCTTGGCGGACACCAGGGCGAAATTGGTGGATAAATCCCCATGGGCGTCGGCTTTGGGTTCTTCGATGGTGAATGCCGGGATATCCGCGGAGATGAATTCTTTATTTTCAAATGCAGCAATGCTGGCATTGAGGACCAATTGTCTTAAGGTTTCTTTCATGAGCAGCCGGACAAATTTCTATTTTAAAAAAGGTTATGAAGCCGCACGCCGGAGGAGGCCGGTTAAATTTTAAATTTGTTTATTTATAAGGTTTTTAAAGCTGAAGTCAAGAAGCAAAACGGAATGGATGACATCAGTCGATGGGTCTTGATGCGCTTATTCCAATTCGCATTCAAGCGGCATCAGCGTTGGCTGCGTCGTCGGTTCCTCAACTTGTAAACAGTAAGCCTGCGTCGCCTTCTTTTTGCCGCCTTGATGTCATCTTGAATGCAAAATGGAATTATATCTGGATGGTGCGGAGGGCGGCAAGGATGGGCTGGATTTTTTCCCGGTGCCCGGGCGGGATCAGCAGGGTATTTAGCGGGGAATTGGGTATCAGGCGAGGTGAATGATGCGATCCTGAGCGGGTTTTCGAAGCAACGGCTCCGCCTGACAGGACATCGGCCAGCATATCCGATATATTGCCAAAATATCCATTTTTATCCATATGTTCAATAACTTGTAGGAATACATGGTTTACGGTGAGGCTGAAATCATCGATATCCGCCGCGCCGGTGTCCGAACATTTTTGGAATGAGGTCATACACCGGCATCCGAAGGGCCGGACATCATAGATGGGGCAGGATTTGTTCTCAAGCAGCGGACAGGCCCCCCATGCCGGATCAACCACTTCCTCCGGCGGTTCGCCGCCCTGTGCGCAGATATCCGCGAGCCGGTTGATGGTGATTTTCGGAATAAATCGGGGTCTTGCAAGCAGATTTGTCAGTTTCCACCGGATCGCCTGTTTTGTGTTTTCATCCAGGCCGGCGGTGATCCGAGCCGCTTCAAGGCCCGTCAGAGTGACATTGCAGGTGCAGCAGTCTGCGCAGAATTTCTGGCATGCCACGTTCCGGTTGCCGGTAAACTGATCATAGACAGCGTAAAGCTGGTCAAGGGCCTTGAGGCGCGGGTCAGAAAAGACCATTTTATAATTTATCGTTCTGATTTAATAAGAAATAAAGGTGATGAACCGGGGTTTTCCGGCGGCGTGGCGGTTACTGGTTTTGGTAGAAGCTGTAATATTGCAATACTTTTTCCACATAATTTTCGGTTTCGCGATAGGGTGGAATGCAGTTGTATTTTTCTACCGCGCCGGGGCCGGCATTGTAGGCGGCCAGGCACAGGGACAGGTCATTGCCGTATCGCGCTATCAATTCCTTTAAATACCGGGTGCCGCCCATGATGTTTTCCCTGGGGTCGAAGGGATCACTGACGCCCACATCGCTTGAAGTCTCGGGCATGAGCTGCATCAGCCCCATGGCCCCTTTCGGTGAAACGGCATTGGGGTTAAAGGCGGATTCCGCCTGAATCACGGCCTTGATGAGACCGGTGCTGACGCCATGCGTTTCGGCCGCTTCCTTGATAATATCATCATAATCTTTGGGGTTGCCGGCTGGATAATGGTTTTTCGTGGACCGGTATACGACTATTTTTGGGTGGACCGGGACCGTTTCAGGCGAAAAATACTGGTATCTGGAGAGGGATTTAGAGGGGGATGTAGAGGCTACCGGCGCATTGCTGAAATGAATCACCCCGTGTTTATCCACATATGAGTAAATGTCTGCGGAAAGGCTGGGTGGAAAGGAGAATACGGCGGAAAGGAGAATTCCCAGGAAAACAATATTTAAAAATTTCGGTTGAATCCGGTGCATGGGCATACAGGGTCTTGTAAGTTATCGTCAACGCCAAAAAAATCATTGGCCCCATCATGTACTGGCGGCGTTCAGCCTCTATTTCAAAATAGCATTTTTATCATATCAATCCATTGAAATGAATGTCAAATGATTTATTTTTCGCTTAAATATCCTCCGGGGCGAACGCCACCACCTCGTCAATGCGCTCTACTCCTGTAAATAGCATGATCAGACGGTCAAGCCCCAGGGCGTTCCCGGCAGCCGGGGGCATGAGAGAGAGGTCATCCAGGAATTTTTCCGGCATGGGCATGGGCGGCAGATGATTTTGTTTCCGGTTTTCCAGTTCTGCTTCAAAATGTTTGCGCTGGAGAACCGCATCCGTCAGTTCCGTGAATCCATTGCACAGCTCCAGGCCGCCGATGTAAAGCTCAAACCGCTCGATCAGATCCGGGTCTTCGGGTTTGAGGGCCGCCAGCATACAGGTGGACGCAGGATAATCATATAGAAAAACCGGTCGGGATGTCCCTAAATTGGGTTCGATGTCAAATGCGATGGTTTTGTCAAATACGTCCGTCTGCATGGCGGTATCCATGGAAATCGGCGCATACCGGCGGAAAGCGCCGGCGACGGTCAACCTTTCCCAGGGGGCCGCAATCGCAATCGCCTGTCCTTTATAATGGATGGTTTCCGGAAGATTCAGAGCGTGCCGGATAAAATCGAACAGCGCCTCACACCGGTCCATCAAATTCTGGTATGTGGCTCCAGTCTCATACCATTCCAGCATGGTGAATTCCGGCAGATGCCGGTGCCCCCGTTCCTCCCGGCGGAAACATTTGCATATCTGAAATATTTTTTCGTACTTGGCCGCCAGCAGGCGTTTCATGCACAGTTCCGGCGAGGTTTGCAGATACCAGCCTCCGGCCGGCTGGGGAGAAATATAGGGCTCCGGGGCCGGGGCCGGAATCCGTATCGGCGTGTCGACTTCCAGAAAGCCCTGGCGTGTAAAAAAATCACGAACCAGCCGAAGGATGTTTGCCCGGAGGGCCAAGTTTTGAATTTTGCGCTGCTGCCGGTCAATCATTTCGCTGTCTTCTATTTTTTGCGGATCAGGTATGTGTCATCTACGCGGTTCTGCAGAAATATGGCGTCATAGCTGCCGGTGGAAGCGCCGTCAAACCACTCCAGACCCTGTTCCTGGCATGCATGACAGGCTTTCCTGGGTACATGAACCGCAAGGATATGACGGCCGGTGTCGGCGCTGGAATCAATTCTCAACGCGCCGGCGCAATCGTTGCAGATGCGGATGGTTTCGTTCTGGGTTTCATAGATGCCGTCTGTGTCATACATGATGTTCCGCCTGCGTTTATCAAAGGCCTTTCCGCCTTTCATCCGGTTTCGAAGCAGTTGCCGGGCCCGCCAGTTGGACATGACCGTATCGCAGGTTTTTTCAACCATCCGGCTGATCTGGGCCGATTGACGAAGATTCTCCGGGTTGTAATCCGGTTCCCGCACATTGCTGTAATCAATGCCGGCCATGGCCAGAATGATGCCCAGATTGACATAGGGCAGCGCCCCTTCAATGGAATAGCCGCCTTCCAGCACCGCGATATCGGGTTTTAGCAGCCGGGTTAAATCCGCATAGCCCTGAGCGGAAAAATTCATATTGGTGAGCGGATCCGTGAAATGATTGTCCTGGCCCGCTGAATTGACGATAATATCGGGCTTGAACTCCTCAAGAATCGGCAGCGCCAGTTCCTTGATTACATGGAGAAATCCTTCCGCGGACGTATACGGCGGCAGGGGGACGTTTAATGTGGCGCCAGCGGCCATGGGCCCGCCCACCTCTTCGGGGAAACCGGAGCCGGGGTAGAGGGTCCGCCCGTCCTGGTGGAGGGAAATAAACAGGGTGTCCGGGTCATGCCAGTAAATGTCCTGAGTGCCGTCCCCATGGTGGCAGTCCGTGTCGATGATGGCCACCCGGTCAATTTTATATGCCGAACGCAGGTATTCGATCATGATGGCTTCATTGTTGATATTGCAGAATCCTCTGCCGCCGTGTACCACGCGCATGGCATGGTGTCCGGGGGGGCGGACCAGGGCGAAACCGCGTTCGATCTTTTTTTTCATCACCGCGTCGGCGATGGTTTTGGCCCCGCCCGCGCTGATGAAATGGGATTTGGTCATCACGGATGGCTCGTCCGGCGCGCAAAAATGGACGCGCTGAATATCTTTGATGTCCACCAGGCCGGCTTTGTATTCGGTGATGCCGTCGATATCCAGGATTCCTTCTTCAAAAACCTGATCCTGGGTGTAGAGCAGGCGTTCTTCCCGTTCCGGGTGGGTCGGGCTGATGGCCCAATCGAACGCCGGGAAAAACACCAGGCCGGTTTTATGCTTTGCGCTGATCATGGGCCTCTCCGGTAAAGGGGGTTGTCTTATAGGGCCGAAATCTTGTCCGTAATCATTTTATAATTATGAATCAAGCCGGGTTTGATCTGCAGTTTGACGCGGATATTTTTCCCGGTGAACCGGAACCCCCGGACCATGTTAAATTCGAGTTCTTCCAGGACATCCACGTCCAGATCGTTCATGTCCGCGCCGTTTTGCAGCGCCTTTTGTCTGAGCAGGTCATGGCCCATTTCCAGCGCGTCTTTTTTGGTGAAGCTGGCCGGGATGGATTTTGAGAACGCTTCTTCCGGCGCCATGGCAATCCCTTTCTGGGTGTCCGCAAACAGGGTCATTTCGCAGGTGGTGCGCGACAGGGCCGTGCCGATGGCGTTGGCCACCGACCACTGGGGCACCTTCAGTGCCGTGAATTCCGATATCTGTTCCATGTGTTCGGCGAAATAGGGGGCCGGGCCGCCGATCACCATAATGTGCCGGGGCATGATCTGATAGTTTTCGAGTACTTCCTTAATGGTATACACCGGCTTGCCGTTGATCCGCCCGATCATTTCCCTGGCTGCGGTCAGGATGTCCTGACAGGCAAGATCGAATATTTCAAACGCCGCCGCTTCAACGGAAAGCCCCATCTTTTGCGCGATGGGCGTAAGTCCCTGGACCGATTTTTCCCGGTCGCCGCCCTCGCCCTTGCCCAGAACAAACAAGGCGTCCGTAGGCGTCAGCACGGGACCGCCATAAGCCAGCGCCCGTCCCATGCGGTCCGGTCCGATTTTCAAGGCGGTTCCTTCCAGACGGACCACGCTGTCGCCGCCGATGCCGATGGAATGACTGTTGAGCGCCCGGATCAGGGTTTTGTATGGGCCGATTTCAATGCCCAGCGGGCACAGCAGGGGCGTTTGCTTGATCAGCACCGCCATATCCGTTGTGCTGCCGCCGATGTCCATGACTATGATTTCCTTATCAGCCGGTGCAAACGCCACGGAGCCCATGACGCTCGCGGACGGCCCGGAGAGAATGGATTGTCCGGGAAAATCGATGGATGCGTCAAAACGCATGGTGCCGCCGTCGGCTTTTAAAATATAGATGGGGATGGACAACCCTTTCTGGTGCAGGGAAGCCTTGACGGCCTCAAAGAATTCCTTGTGGATCGGATACACGGAAGCGTTTAAAAAAGCCGTGTGGATTCTGCGGGGAAAATTAAGATGGCCTGAGATGCGGTGGCCTAAAAATATTTTGTCAAAATGGGGGGTTAAAATTTCGCTGATCTGGAGTTCATGGCTTGGGTTCCGGGCGGAGAATTTCCCCACCACGCCCACATGCCGGATGCCATCGGATTTCAAATGCCGTGCGATGTCTTCGACCTGGGTCGTTTCAATGGGCTCAATTTCTCTGCCGCTGTGGTCAATGGAGCCGGAAATGGTGAAATAATGCGGGTTGGTTTGAAACAATACAGGGTCCAGCCCTGGACCGCCGGAAATGATCATGCCCACCGGCGGCAGTTTGTTCTGGACAATGGCGTTGGTGGTCAGGGTGGTGCTGAGGACCGCGTGCCGGATTTTTTCAGGGGGGATGTTTTCGGTGATTTTTTCGATGCCGGAGAGCACGGTTTTGAAAAGCGCCGCGGTATCCGTCGGAACCTTGATCTTTCTTAGAAGACCGTTGTCTCCGACAAGAACGATATCCGTATGGGTGCCGCCGACGTCCAGTCCGATGATCATGTCGTTTCCTTGCAGGTGATGCGCTAAGGTGGGTATGCCTGTCTGCCTGAACAGTTACATAACGCCAACGAAAAACAGCCGATTTTTTTAAGCATTAACCAAAAAGGCGGTCATTGTCAATGACCGTCTGTATATGGCGTTTTTTAGGAATGGCGGTAATTGGTGCTTTACAAACTTGCTGCGGCTTGATACCCAGTTGAGGGAAAGAGTTATATTATTGGCTGGTTATATGGATGCGAGAATAAAGATGAACGATGCATGGCTGATGGGACAGGCATTGAGGCAGGCAAAACAGGCATTGTCAGCCGGTGAGTTTCCGGTGGGCTGCGTGATCGCCGATGAAAAGAATATTCTGGCTGTTGGCCTCCGCCAGGGCACCTCCGGCGGCCAGGCGAACGAAACGGATCATGCCGAGATAGTGGCGCTGCGGCGGCTGGTTGACGCCGCCGGTAATAAAACGGCCGG